>UQPV01000026.1 GCA_900543035.1 uncultured Solobacterium sp. | reverse complement strand
AAGATATATCACAATTGCAGAAATGAAACTACACGATGCAGAATCAGAAGACTGATTCTAACATCGTGTTTTTCCCGTGCCCTTTCATTTCCTGCTGTGAATAGTAACGCACCTTTAGTATAGCAAAATTTTTTTCAAAGTATACTCTTGACATTCTGTTTTTTGATCAAATTGGCAATTTCCGGAAAAATACGCTAAAATAGTGGTAAGGAATGGAGTGATCGGATGAGCGGAAAGGAACGTTTTATCGAAATTTATCAGGCGCATATCCGGCGGCCGGGGTCACAGCGGCTCCTGGAATATCTGCAGTCGCCGGCCTCGGATTTTTTTGAGGCGCCGGCCAGCACACGCTTTCACGGCGCATACAAAGGCGGGCTGGTCGATCACAGCCTGAATGTCTATGACTGCCTGAACGATTATCTGAGCCGGGAAAGGGTCAAGCGCGTCTACGGCCTCGATCAGATCAGCGATGAGACGATCGCCGTGGTGGCCCTGCTTCACGATCTGTGCAAGATCAATGTCTATCATCCAGGCAAGCGCAACGTCAAGATCAACGGAGAATGGCAGAGCGTGGATACATTCGAATACCACGATGCGCTGCCTTATGGACACGGGGAGAAGAGCGTTTACATGATCACCGGATTCATGCGGCTGAGCCGGGATGAGAGCTTTGCGATCCGCTATCATATGGGCTTTTCCAGCGGAAATGACGATCCCCGCAGCATCGGCTACACCTTCGAGCATTTCCCGCTGGCCTTCGCCCTGAGCACGGCCGACATGGAGGCGACTTACTTTCTGGAATCAAGCGGCGAACAGCGCTGATCCTGCGTACAAGACGGCAAAAGGATAGGACCTCAGCGCCTATCCTTTTTGTTGTCTGTTCGTCTTCTTACTGCGCGACGCTGATGTGCAGCTCCTTCAGCTGTTTCTCATCCACTTCAGAAGGTGCTTCGCTCATCAGATCAGATGCGCTGGCCGTCTTCGGGAATGCGACCACATCGCGGATATTATCGGTTCCCGCCAAGATCATGACCAGACGCTCCAGCCCGATGCCTACGCCGCCATGCGGAGGGGTCCCATAGCGGAAGGCCTCCAGGAAGAAGCCAAAGCGCTCCTGTGCCTCCTGCTGCGTGAGCCCGATGGCTTCGAACACCTTCTCCTGCAGCTGCTGATCGTGGATACGGATGGATCCGCTGAGCAGCTCATAGCCGTTGAGCACGAGGTCGTAAGCGCGGGAGCAGCAGTTGGCCTGATCATCCATCAGCTTGTCCACATTCTCCGGCTTAGGTGCGGTGAACGGATGATGCGCCGCCACATATCTGCCTTCCTCCTCGCTGTATTCAAACATCGGGAAGTCGGTCACCCATACGAAATCATAACGCTGCTCATCGATCAGCCCGAGCTCCTTGCCCAGGCGAAGACGCAGTGCGCCCAGCGCGCTCTGCGCAGTCTTCCGCTGATCCGCCACGAACAGGATGAGATCGTTTTCCGTGATGTTCAGCTTGTTTTTCAGCGCTTCCTTCTCCTCGTCGCTGATCACCTTGGCGATGCTGCCGCTGAACGCACCCTCCGCGTACTTCAGGAAGGCCAGCGCCTTTGCGCCATAGACCTTCGCATATTCCTGCAGCTGATCCAGCTGCTTGCGGGAATAACGGTCTGCGGCATTTTCCACGACGATGCAGTCCACCTCGCCCTTAACGTCCAGGACGCTGCGGAAGATCTTGAATCCGGTGTCCGCAAAGACGTCATTGAGGCAATGCAGCTCCATGCCGAAACGCGTATCCGGCTTATCTGAGCCATAGCGCGCCATGCATTCCGCATATGGGATGCGGACGAATTCCCCAAGCTCGATATCCTTCGTCTTGCGGAACACTTCGCGCATGAGCCCTTCGACGAGCGCGAACACATCCTCTTCGTCCACGAAGCTCATCTCGATGTCGATCTGGGTGAACTCCGGCTGACGGTCAGCACGCAGATCTTCGTCACGGAAGCAGCGCGCGATCTGAAAGTATTTTTCCATCCCGCCGATCATGAGCAGCTGCTTATAGATCTGCGGGGACTGCGGCAGCGCGTAGAATGCGCCTTTGCTGATGCGGCTGGGCACGAGGTAGTCCCGGGCGCCTTCCGGCGTGGATTTGCACAGGATCGGCGTCTCGATCTCCAGGAAGCCCTTCGCGGACAGATAGTTGCGCACGCTCATCGTGACCTGATGGCGGAGCATCAGGTTTTTCTGCAGGCAGGGACGGCGCAGGTCCAGATAGCGGTATTTGAGACGGGTATCCTCCAGCGCGTCCGTCTCATCCGCGATGATGAGCGGCGTGGTCTCCGCGCTGTTCACGATCTCCACCTGATCTACCCTGATCTCGATATCGCCGGTAGGCAGCTTCGGGTTCTTGTCCTGTCTTTCCACGACCGTTCCCGTAACGCAGAGCACATACTCATTGCGCACTTCCGTGATCGTCTTGGACAGCTGCTCATCAAAGACGAGCTGTGTGATGCCTGCGCGGTCCCTCAGGTCGATGAACACCAGCGCGCCGAAATTACGGCGCTTGGCCACCCAGCCTTCGAGAACGACGGTCTTCCCGGCGTCGGCGAGCCGCAGCTCTCCATTGTTATGCGTACGTTTCATGTTGATCCTCCCTATTCGTGATGATGCCCGCAGGCACATTCTCCCTCTTCGTGTCCGCCTTCGTCAAACAGGCGGTCCATCACGGCCACGATGTCATCCATCGGCACCTGATGCTGCTTCTGAGTATCAGTCTCCTTGAGCGAGAGCGTTCCTTCATTGATCTCCCGATCTCCGATCATGATGGCGATGCGGGCGCCGCGGCGGTCCACGGTCTTGAACTGCGCCTTGAACGAACGGCCCAGATAATCCATCTCACAGCGATAGCCATTGCTGCGCAGCTCGGTCGTGATCTGCAGTGCCTTCAGCTTGGCGGAAGGATCGAGACAGAGGATATAGGCATCCAGCGGATTTTCCTCTCCCAGCTCGATGCCCTCAGCTTCACAAGCGAGGATCAATCGCTCCAGGCCCATCGCCCAGCCGATGCCGCTCATGCCCTGCGGACCGCCGAAATACTCGACCAGCCCGTCATAGCGTCCGCCGGCGAACACGGTAGACTGTGCGCCCATCTCCTCATTGACCGAGACGACCTCAAAGACGGTGTGCGTGTAATAATCGAGCCCGCGGACGAGGCGGTCATCGATCTCATAAGGGATGCCCAGCGCATCAAGCCCCTTCAGCACTTCTTCGAAATACGCCTTAGATTCCTCATTCAGATACTGTTCCATCTTCGGCGCGCTCTTCATGATCTCCTTTTCCCGGTCGATCTTGCAATCGAGGATGCGCAGCGGGTTCTGCTCATATCTGCGCTGGCAATCCGGGCACATCGTGTGGATCTCCTCCTGGAAATGCGCCTTCAGCGCCTGGCGGTAAGCCGCTCTTGAGGCATCGTCGCCCAGCGTGTTGATGAGCACCTTGAGATCGCTCAGCCCCAACGCGGACACGAACGACCATCCCAGCGCGATCGTCTCGACATCGAGCAGCGGATCCTTGGCGCCGATCACTTCCACGCCGAACTGGTTGAAGATGCGCATCCTGCCCTTCTGCGGGCGCTCATGACGGCACTGCGGACCGACATAATACATTTTGATCGGAAGATCCGGCTGTCCATACATCTTGTGCTCCACGAAGGCGCGCACGACGCCAGCCGTTCCTTCCGGGCGCAGGGTCAGCGATGTGGAGCTGTTTTCCAGGCAGAATGTGTACATCTCCTTGTTGACCATGTCGCTGGAATCATTTCCGCGCTTGAAGACATTGGTATGCTCAAAGATCGGCGTGCGGATCTCCTCATAGTCGTAAACGTGGCAGAACTGCCGGATCAGATCTTCCAGCCGATGCCATTTCGAGATATCCTTTGGCAGGATATCCTGGGTCCCTCTCGGTACTTGATAGCTCATAGAATCCTCCTTTTGACCATAAAAAAACGCCCTGTCTAAGGACGTCTGTAACGCGGTGCCACCTTAGTTCATGCAATATGCATGCCCTCTTTTTTCATAACGCGAAAAACACGATCATCCATTTCCTGATGATTCCTCCAAAGTGTCACCCTGACCATGGGACAAAGCGTCTCAGCAACCCGCTTCTCTCTGCGCTCCCAGCGATCAGTCTTGCTTCTTCATCGGATACATGTATAGTTTATCCGCATAGCCGCGGTTTGTCAATCTTTTTCCACGGCCGTGCTGCGTCTTTGTGCGTAGTATTCTTCCAGGCAAAGATCCTGTTCATGCAGCTCAGCGGCCAGCGCAGTGCCGACATAGCGGTAATGCCATGGTTCATAGATGTATCCGGTCAGCTCTTCCTTGCCTTGCGGATAGCGCACGATCCAGCCATAACGCCAGCCGTTTTCCGCCATCCATTCGCCCAGCGAAGAGTTCTGCAGGTCGTCATGCAGCTGAGCATCGTAGCTGATGTCCACGGTCAGCCCTAGCTCATGCTCACTCGTTCGCGGATAAGCGCTGTATGAGGCAGCATCTGGATCTACAGCCAGATATCCTTCAAACAGCGTACGCTGATATTCTTCGGTCCGAAACGAGCTCACCACATTGATTGCGATGCCGTCCTCCTGTGCTGCAGAAAACAATTCGTTCCAGGCCGCTGCCGCTTCCTCTCTAAGCACATATCCGCTGTCTGCGGAGTCATCGATCGCCGTCAGATCGTCCGGCTCCCATCCCTGCGGCAGACGATGCTGCGCATTGAGGATCAGCGTGATATCATCCGGCCGCTGCTGAAGGAAGAACTGTGTGCCTGTGGAAGCCGGTTCTGCATCGTCGCTGACTTCCACCGTGATCTCACAGGTCGTCTCATTGCCGGAACTGTCCTTGATCCGCACCGTGCTCTGCTTCGTGCCGGCAGCTGCGGTGTCCACCGGATCCATCGTCAACGAGTCAAGCACGCTGACATCATAATTGTCATAGACCTGCACGTTCAGCTGACTCTGGTCAAACGGCTCGCCTGTGCGCGTATGGTATACGGGGTCTGCCTGCAGCCAGGGCGCCTGGGTATCCACGACATGCACATCCACCTGCAGCGTGGTCTCTGCCGCCTGCAGATGATACGTGAACGTATAGATTCCCAGATCGACCATCTCTTCGTTCGGCTGCTCTGCCTCGAGATCCTCACTGACATCTTCCCCGTCCCATTCTGCGCGGACGCTGATCTGTTCAGCGAGATCCTGCATGCGCATGCCGTTTTCGTATTCCACATCGATGCTGCAATGCAGGTCCGCTTCTTTCCCGTTGACCAAGAAGGTCACGGTCGGCCGCATGCTCATCCACAGCGCAACGACGCAGCCAGCCGCGATGAGGACGGCCGCTGCGGTAATGATTATTTTCTTCATATGATCACCTTCTTTTATCTTACCACATTACGCCTTGCGCGAAAAGCGGAAAAAAAGGCCCCTTTCGGGAGCCATCGCTATGCGTTGATATTCTTGACATTGTGGTAGACGTTCTGCACATCGTCGACGTCATCGAGCAGCGTGACCAGGCGCTTGAACAGCTCCAGATCCTCTCCTTCCAGTTCGACATAATCATTGGGCAGCATCGTGTCTTCCATGACCTTGAATTCCACATCCGGGATCAGCTGTTCGACAGCTTCCTTTGTCTTGGACAGATCAGAAGGTTCGACAGTGATCGTCATGACGCCGTCTTCGACCTCGATGTCCTTCAGGTCGACCTCTGCCATGATCAGCGCATCCATCATCGCCTCTTCATCATCATAGTCGATGACGATCAGGCCAAGGTGCTCATAATTGAAGGATACCGATCCGCCTACGCCCAGCTTGGCATGCGATTTGTTGAAGCATGCACGCAGGTTAGCGATGGTACGGTTGGGATTGTCGGTCAGACAGTCGATGATGACCGTGGATCCTCCGCCAGAGCCAAATCCTTCATAGCGTGCAGAGGAATAGCTCTCTGTATCATTGCTCTTCGCTTTTTCGATCGCGCGCTTGATGACGTCAGCCGGCACGTTGTTGGCCTTAGCGCGCTCGATGACCTTCTTCAGCGTCTGGTTCATGTCCGGATCTGGTTCACCGTTCTTGGCTGCCACCAGGATCTCCTTGCTGTAGCGTGAATAGATCTTCGCCTTCTGATTGGCGGTCTTCTGCATGGCTGCAGCACGCACTTCAAAATGTCTTCCCATTTTTTTCACCTCGTAAATTCTTTAACAGTATAGCATAAACCATTTCGCTCTTCAATATTTTTTCATCCGGCCAAAACAAGCAAAAAAGCGGCTGCTGCCGCTTAGCTGCGCGTGGTCTGACGCGGGATATAGACATAGCTGAGCTCAAGCTCCTTGTTGAGGATCTCATCCTCATCGTGAAGCATCTTGGTCAGCAGGCGCATCGACATCGCGCCCATATCATAGTCCGGGATCTTGAACGCTGAGATCTGCGGACGCTGCATGGCATTGTATTTGCTGTCCAGCACACAGATGAGCTCGGCGTCATCCGGCACGCTGAATCCTGCTTCCTTTGACGCGTTGAGCACGGCGATCGCCTGTGAGTCACGGTAAGTCAGGATCACCTGCGCCGGCTTATGCGTCTTATAGTAATCGGTCAGGAACAGATAAGATGAGCGGTATTCCTTCGGAATGCGCACGAACTTGGTGAACTCCATGCCGTTTTCGCTGAAGGCGCGCTCCAGGCCGCTGCGGATCTGATTGATCATGGATGGGTTCTGTCTGTCCTCCACCAGGGAGATATCGGTCTTTCCCGCCTTGATATAGTCGCACGCAAACTCATAAGCGAGCGTCGCGTAATCGATGTAGACCGAACCGATGGCCTCTCCGGACATCTTATTTCCGATGACGACGATCGGCACATTGTAATGATTGAGCGTGTTGAGCTCCTCGCTGTTGAGCTTGTCGTTGAAGATCACCACTCCATCCGCATGCGATTTGATGATGTTCTCGATGACATCGGTCATCTCGCTGATGCCGGCAGATGTGGAGTGGAGCATGATATTGTATTTGTAGATCTTTGCCGTGTCCAGCAGACCGTTGATGATCTGCCCGGTGTAGAAGAAGCTGGCAGCCGGCATGACGATCGCAATCGTCGTCGTCTTCTGCAGGGCCAGTCCCTGTGCGATCGCATTAGGCTTATACCCGAGCTTTTCGATGGCTTCCTGCACCTTGATGCGGGTATCTTCTCTCACCACTTCTGATCCGTTAATGACTCTGGAAACGGTCGCCAGCGAAACATCCGCTTCTTTAGCGACATCATAAATCGTGATACGCTTCATACTTTTGCTCCCTTCTTTCACCTTTTTTTATTGAAGAAGCGCTGGATGCGCTCAGCGGTCTTCCCAACCGTATCCCTGAGCTTATCCATGCCTTCCTGCACTCTTTCATCTTCCCTGATCGAGTCGAGCTTCTCACCGGCCTTGTTCACGACGGAAGCGATCTTCTCGTTTTCCATCATTTTCTCTGTTCCGCTCTGCAGGCCCTGTGAGATCAGCTTGCCGCTTTCATTCAGGAAGACCTTCCCGCTCTCCAGCGTCCTGCGCACCTGCTCGTGCTCGCCGATCTGCTCTGCCTTGTCTCGTACAGCGCCTGCGACTCGCTCGCAGCCTTCCACGGTCTCTTCCAAGATCTCCCGTATCCTGCCGCCTTGCTGTTCAGGATGGATGCGCTCGCGTACAGCGTCTGCCGGCGGCATATGGAAATCACGCCTGTTCATGTCCGGCCTCCTGGACCGCTGCATCCTCATTCGGTCCCTCGTTCTTCTTGGCAAAGATCCAGTCCTTGATGGATGAGGCATTTTCGATGATCGTCACCAGCGCGGAACGCACTGCATTGCGGCTGGCCTCATGCACGAGATCCACCGTTTCGCTCAGCTCATTGACGGTCTGCAGCGGCTTCTCCAGCTTCTGCAGATCTTCATCCACGGTCTTCAGCGTGCCATTCACGTTCTTCAGCACACCGAGCAGACGATGGACGAACACGATCAGATAGATCAGCAGGATGACCACAGCAACAGGAACGAGCTTCCATGCCGTGTCGCTCAGCAATGCCACAAAACTGTCCAATGTCATACTAACACCTCAATTCCTATCTCATTCTAGCACACCTTGAAAGCGGATACAATGTTTATTGAAAATTTTTCAGACGATTCTTCAGCTTATAGATATCCTTGCTGCTCATGAACACATAGACTGCCGGTCCGCGCTCAGCGAGGGTACGGGCAGCCTCGTCATCCTCAGCGATGACGACCGCGTTCTTGCAGCGCGCTGCCAGATCCTGGATGCACACATCCACGCCGTCTTCCTTTTTGGCGTTCGCTGGAAAATCACACAGGAACACCTCGTCCGCCTCATTCAGCGCATGCGCGAAATCGTCGAGGAAATACGCGATCCGCGAATAGCGGTCAGGCTTGAAGATGGCGATGATCCGGCGGTGCGGACAGCGGATCCGCGCTGCCTCGATCAGATAACGGACAGCGGTAGGATGATGCGCATAATCGTCGATATACACATTATCACCGTTTTCCTCCAGGATAAACCTGCGTTTTACGCCCGGGAAGCTGGCGATGCCCTGCTGAAGCAGCGCGGCGTCAGCGCCGAGCATGATGCCCAGCGCGATGACACCGATGCTGTCCCACAACATCGGCATGCCGACGAAGGGAAGCTCAAAATGGCCAAACGGCTTTCCCTTGTACAGGATGTCGAAGCGCATGCCATGCTCTCCCTGCTCCACATTGACGGCCCGCACATCGTTTTGTTCGCCCAAGCCATAAGACAGTGCAGGAACGGGATAGTCCAGCGAAGGCAGATATGGATCGTCGCCGAAATAGACGATGCCCTTCTTGACCTGACGCGCAAACGCGCTGAAGGCCGAACAATAATCCTCGATGCCCTGGTAATAATCCACATGGTCAAGCTCGATGTTGGTGATGATGGCATAATCCGGGCGATAAGCGAGGAAATGGCGCTGATACTCGCATGATTCCAGCACGAAATTCTGCGCGCCAGCCGGCATCTCGCCATGGCCGTCACCGATCAGAAACCCGGTCGGCGCCATGTGTTCGAGCACATGGGCGAGCATGCCGGTCGTCGTGGTCTTCCCATGCGTGCCTGCCACGGAGATCGAACGGTAATGCGTGAGCAGCTCCCCGAGGAACTCATTATACCAGTAATGCTTCACGCCCGGCGTGTGCAGGGCCTTGTATACCTCCGGGTTGCTCTCATCGAAGGCGAGGCCGATGATGACCGTGTCGCCTTCATGAATGTTATCTGCGCTGAAGGGATAGATGGGGATCCCGCGTTCCTCCAGCGGCTTTTGCGTAAAGATATATTTTTCGATATCGGAACCGCTGACTTCATCTCCGCGGTCTGCCACGATCTCCGCAAGCGAGGCCATACCAGATCCCTTGATCCCGATGAAATGATAATGCATGCGCGTCACTTCCTATTCTTCTTCATCCGTCAGATAGACCTTTTCCAGGTCCTCCTTTTCTGCCCGCACCGGCGTGCTTTCGCCAAACAATGAGATCTGCACGGTCTCTTCGCGCTCATCGCGTCTGCCCTTCATCAGCATCTCGTCCAGGGAAAGCACTTCCTCCTGCGGCTCCTCCCTGATCTGGCTGCGCTGGGCATGGCGCGGCTGAGCCTCGGCTTCCCGGCTATTTTTCTGCGGCTGCGCGGCGCCGTACATCGGTGAGAGCACCGTGTTCAGCGTGCTGCGCGTCTTCGCCTTGGGCAGATGGACAGCGTCATGGACATCCTGCGGCTTGCGCTCATCATCTGCGGTGTTCCCGTAGATCGGTGAGAGGATCGGCTTGAATTCAAACTCCGCGTTGGCGTTCGCATACAGCTCCTTCTGCCGCTGCATGCGCTGTTCGTTCCTTGCCTTGCGCTCAGCGCGCAAGGCCTTCTCTTTCTCATCATCGGCAACGATGCCGGTGAACGGCTGTTCCTGCTCTGCCTGTTTCTCCTCTTCTGCCGCTTTCTCCGGCTGCGGCTGAGGCTGGGGTTCAGGCTTTGGCGGTTTCGGCGCTTCAGGCTCCGGTTCCTTCTTCGGCAGCTGGATCTCCTCCAGTTCCCCTTCTTCGCTGACATCGTCGATATCGGTATTAAAGATGAGTCTTTTCAGCCCCTCCAGCATGGCTATTCCTCCTTATCCTTCTTGCAGTGATGAAAGAAAATCGTCGATCTGCGTCTGTGTCTTCCGGTTCTTCGAAACGAAGCGTCCCAGCTCATGGCCGTCCTGAAACGCGATGAAGCTGGGGATGCCCATCACGCCGAGCTCGGCACAAAGCGGCATCCACTGATCGCGGTCGATATACCAAAAGCGATAGTGTGCGTATTTGCGGATCAGCTCTGGCATGAACGGTTCGATGAACCGGCAGTCCGGGCACCACGCTGCGCTGAACAGCGCCACGCTGATCTCCTTGCTGCTGCGGATCTCTTCCAGCTGCGCAGCATCCTTCAGCTCATTCATCAGATCCTTCATCCTCGTCTCCTCCATTCTTGATCCAGACAGCGCGGTAGATCGGCTGTCCCAGCGTGAGGAAGCGCTGTTCATACTCGGTGATGACATCTTCCTCATGTTCCTCTCTGCGGTAATCGACGCTGAACTCGCTCAGCTTCCATCCGCCCTCCTGAAACTGCAGCACAGAATACTCAAACAGCGAGGAGTTGTCTGTCTTCATCTGGATGCAGCCATCCTTTTTCAGGATCTTCTCATAGCGGGCGATGAAGCTCTGTGAGCTCAGCCGCTTCTTATGCGCCCGTTTTTTCGGCCAGGGATCGGAAAAGTTGAGGTGGATGATGTCGATCTCATCCTCGGCAAACCACTCATCCAGCTTTTCGGCGTCTCCCCAGATGAACCGCATCCGGTTCAGATCGTTGTTCATCATGTCAAACTTCCGCACGGCAATGCCGGCGACGCTGACGTTCTTCTCGACGGCGATCCAGCCGTCCTGGGGCTGTTTCTGCGCCATCAGGTTCCAATAGTCGCCCTTTCCGCAGCCGATCTCCAGGTGCACGCGTTCTCCTTGAACGATCTCGCGCCATCTCCCCTTCATCGCGGCGGGATCCTTGACGACGACCTCGGCCTTATCCAGATATTCTTCTGCCCACGGCAGTCTTCTCATTCGCATCGGCGCACCTCTAGGCAGCCAGCGTTTCCAGCGCCGCGGCGTAGATCGCCATGGCGCGCAGCAGGTCGTCGATCTTGATGCCTTCATCACGCTGATGCGGTCCGCCTACAAAGGCATCCGTCGTCTTTTCGCTGTGCGGGAATTCCGGTCCGAAAGCCACGAACTGCTCGAACTTGCGGGCATATGTCCCTCCGCCGATCGTCTTGGCCGGTGATTGCTCATCGCCGGAATAACGGCGGTAAACATCCATCAGCGTCTTCACCAGATGAGAGTCCGGATCCACGAACAGCGGGACAGAATCGCTTTCCATCACCGCTTCCAGATCGTACCCGCGCGTCTTGCATGCGCGATGGAAGCCCTCCATGATGGCGTTGACATCGGCGTCGTTCGGATAGCGGATATCGATGGTGATCTCGCAGGACCCATCTTCGTCCAGCGAGATGATGCCGGTGTTCATCGTCAAAAAGCCCATATACGCGCCGTATTGGTCGATGCCCAGCGGTTTTCCCTGCCAGTCATGCAGCATCTCATATGTATCACGTGCGAATTTGTCATCATATGCGCAGCCGGCAAAGTTCAGCAGGTGCAGCGCGGCATTCACGCCGTTATACGGTTCGGCCGCATGAGAGAACACGCCGTCGATATGCAGGACCACATGATCGCCCTTGCGCTCAGCGCTTCCCTGCAGCTGATTGCTGCGCAGATAGAAATCAAACTGCGCCGCCAGCGTTTCGTTCCACTCGGCCATCTCCATCTCCGCCTTGCCGATGACGATATTCGGGTGCGTGCCGGCATGCATGGAGACGATCTTCGTATCCGCCTTTCCTTTCAGCAGCACATGCAGTCCGCCCTTTTCGCCATAGGTCACCGGGAAGTCCGCATCCGGCACGATCCCGCACTGCGGGATCTCCCCATGTTCCTTATAGTAGTCCATGCACTCCATGCCGCTCTCTTCATCGCAGCCCAGGATGAGCATGATCTTCTTGTTCAGCGGGACATGGTTGTCCTTCAGCATCTTCATCGCATAAAAGCCAGCCAGCGCCGGGCCCTTGTCATCCAGCACGCCGCGGCCGAACAGATAGCCGTCTTCCTCCGTGCAGGCAAAGGGATCCTTCGTCCAGCCTTCGCCGACCGGGACGATATCCAAGTGTCCGAGCACGCCTACGCTCTGCTCGCCTTCGCCCATGGAGATGACGCCGGCATAGCCCTCTGCGTCCTTCGTGTCAAAGCCGGACGCACTGCCCAGCTCCAGCATATAATCGAGCGCCTGACGCGGTCCCTCACCAAAGGGCGCACCTTCGCGCCGCTCTTCATCACAGCGCAGGGAAGGGATCGCGATGAGCCCCTTCAGGTCGCGGATGAGCGCCTCTCTATATTTTTCAGCTTCTTCAAACCAGTTAATCATATCTCATTCACCTCTTATCTATTCTATCATAAAGGCCATAAAAACCATACTGTTTTTTTCATTTTCTTTCATGAAAAGAAAACGCTTGTGCAAAGGTGCACAAGCGTCTGTCCAGTATCTATTTTTCGCTGTGAGAAGGCTTCTTCGCGTCGCGGTGTTCGTGCTTCGGCTTAGGCAGCAGCGCCTTGGCACTGACGTTTACCCGGCCCTTGCTGTCGATCTCCGTCACCTTGACCTCGATCTTGTCTCCGATCTTGAGCACATCCTCTACCTTATCCACACGGTTGTGCGAGATCTTGGAGATGTGCAGCAGACCATCCGTTCCCGGGAACAGCGTCACGAAGGCGCCGAACTTCTCGATGCGTGATACCGTGGCGTCATACACATCGCCGACCTTTGCTTCGCGCACGATGTCTTCGATCATCTGCACGGCCTTGTTGATGGCCTCGCGGTCCGTATGATAGATGACCACCTGTCCGTCATCATCGATATCGATCTTCACCTTGTCGCAGGCGTCGATGATCTGGTTGATCATCTTTCCGCCCGGGCCGATGACATCCTTGATCTTGTCGGTCTTGATGAACATCACATGCGTCTTCGGCGCATACGGGCTGACATCCGGACGCGGCTCGCTGATGGCCTCCATCATGTTTGCCAGGATCTCCTTGCGCGCGCTCTTGGCCTGCGCCAGCGCCTCTTCGAAGATCTCCTTCGTGATGCCTTTGACCTTGATGTCCATCTGCATGGCCGTGATGCCCTGCTGTGTTCCGGCCACCTTGAAGTCCATGTCGCCGAAGTGATCCTCCATGCCCTGAATATCGGTCAATACGGTATATTTTCCGCTTTCCTCATCCATGATCAGGCCCATGGCGATGCCGGCCACCGGCGCCTTGATCGGCACACCGGCCGCCATCAGCGACATCGTGCCCGCACAGATGGAAGCCTGGGAAGAAGAACCGTTGGATTCGAGCACTTCTGCCACGGTGCGGATCGTATATGGGAACTCCTCCAGCGGAGGCAGCACCTGCAGCAATGCGCGCTCGCCCAGCGCGCCATGCCCGATCTCACGGCGTCCCGGGCTGCCCATGCGGCCGGTCTCGCCCACGGAATACGGCGGGAAGTTATAGTGATGCATGAACCGCTTGCTCTCGACCTCGGTCAGATCGTCGATGATCTGATTATCATTGATCGCACCCAAGGTCGTCACGCTGAGCACCTGGGTCTCTCCGCGGGTGAACATGGCGCTGCCATGCGCGCGCGGAAGCAGGTCTACCTGCGAGTTCAGCGGACGCAGCTCGTTGATCTTGCGGCCGTCCGGACGCACCTTATCCTCGATGATCAGACGGCGCACCTCATCCGCCTCGATCGTGTGGCAGATCTCCTTGACCTGCTTGAGCACCGTGTTCTTCTCTTTTTCGCTTTCATATTCCCGCGCTTCAAACAGCGCGACGGCTTCTTCGCTCAGCTCGTCGATCTTCGCATAACGCTCCAGCTTCTTTTCGATGGAG
This sequence comes from uncultured Solobacterium sp., assembly GCA_900543035.1. Lineage (GTDB taxonomy): Bacteria > Bacillota_I > Bacilli_A > Erysipelotrichales > Erysipelotrichaceae > Merdibacter > Merdibacter merdipullorum. The sequence goes on along the minus strand of UQPV01000026.1, from coordinate 22,750 downwards.
ACCGCTTCGCGGATCGCGGCCTCAAAGCGATCCCGCACCTCACGGTCGATCTCTTCATCTACCGTGAACAGCTTGATCTCGCGCTTTTCCTTGCCGACAGCGGCGATGATCTCTTCCTGGAACGCGCACAGTTTCTTGATGTATTCATGTCCGAACATCAGCGCACCGAGCATATCTTCCTCGCTCACTTCCTTCGCGCCGGCCTCCACCATGTTGATGGCTTCGCTCGTGCCAGCGAGGTTCAGGCTGATATCGCTTTGCTCACACTGCTCCACAGACGGATTGATGATGTATTCTCCATCGATGCGGCCGACCTGCACGCCGGCGATCGGTCCGTTGAAGGGAATGTCGGAAATGCACAGGGCCAGGGATGAGCCCAGCATCGCGGTCATCTCCGGCGTGCAGTCGTGATCGACCGACAGCACGGTGTTGACCACCTGCACCTCATTGCGGAAACCATCCGCGAACAGCGGACGGATCGGACGGTCGATCATGCGCGCAGCCAGGGTCGCATGCTCGCTCGGCCTGCCCTCGCGGCGCAAGAATCCTCCCGGGATCTTTCCGACCGAATACAGCTTTTCTTCATATCCCACCGTCAGCGGAAAAAAGTCAATTCCTTCCTTCGGCTGATTGCTCGCGGTCGCTGTTGACAGCACGACCGTATCGTCATAGCGCACGAGCACCGAACCGCCCGCCTGCTTGGCAATCTCGCCGGTTTCCACTGTGATCACCCGACCACAGAAATCTAAACGAAACACTTGTTTAGCCATTTTTTCACCTCTGTTTTTCAATCCATCTTATCATATCATAATTTGTAAGGGAAAACAAAATAATAATGCACAAAATGAACGTGCAAAAGGGCAAAAGAAAAAGTCCGTTGCCGGACTTGTTTCCCATTATTTACGCAGACCCAGACGGTCGATCAGCGTCTTGTAACGCTCCAGATCTTTCTTCTTCAGGTACGCGAGCAGATTTCTGCGGCGTCCGACCATCTTCATCAGACCTCTCTGAGAATGATAATCGTGCTTGTGCTCCTTGAAGTGCTCGGTCAGACGGTTGATTCTCTCTGTGAGGACCGCGATCTGTACCTCCGGTGATCCCGTATCGCCTTCGAAACGGGCGTACTCCTTCATAATGGCCTGTTTTTCGCTTTTCAGCAGCATGTTCTAATTCCTCCTGTCTTATCTTTTGTCCTTCCTCACCGAGACCAAGTCCGAGGATGGCTTGATCCCAGTCAAAAAGCGAGATGATTATACCATGAAACACAGGAGGATTGCAAGGCCTCAGAGAAAATCGACGAGAATATCGTTCAGGACGAACTTCCCTTCCTCGCTGACACGCAGATATCCTTCTTCGATAAACAAGTCCTTCCCCAGATGCTGGGCCATGGCCGTGGGGAACCTCTCCTCGATGCGGGCATGGAAGCGCGCTTCGAACTGCTGCAGCGAGATGCCCTCGCGCAGACGCAGCCCCATCATGAGCGCCTCAAACATCTGTTCCTGCGCATCGAGCGCGATTTCTTGCGCGCATGGGCCGCGCTCAAGGTATTCCTGCAGCGAACGGGTGTTGTCATAACGTCCCCAGTCTTCCTTGCCGCTGGCACCGCAGCCGATGCCATGAAAATTCTCATAGCGCCAGTAAACCTGATTGTGCTTGCTCCGCGCGCCCGCTTTGGCAAAGTTGGCGATCTCATACTGCGTGAAGCCATGCTTCTTCAGCTCATCGATCGCATAGGCATACATGGCATATTCAAGCTCATCGCTCGCCTGCTTCACGCCCTGCACGCCAAACAGCGAATGCTCTTCGACGGTCAGCGAATACAGCGAGAGATGCTGAAACGGCAGCTGGAGCACCTGATGCAGATCAGCCTTCCACTTCTCCATATCCTGATCGGGCAGGCCATAGATGAGATCGGCCGAGATGTTGATGATCCCCGCTTCGATCAGATCACGCACGCATCTGCTGACCATCGCGGCGTCATGTCCGCGCTTCATCCGCTGCAGCAGCGCGGGATCAAAGCTCTGCACGCCCAGAGAGATGCGGTTCACGCCATGCCGGCGGATGATGGCGATCTTTTCTGCGCTGAGCGATTCCGGATTGGCTTCCATGGTGTATTCCTCGAGCTGCGCGCGGTAAGGATCAAAGATCTCCAGCAGCTGTTCGAGCTGATCACGGTCCAGGGCCGAAGGGGTCCCTCCGCCGATATACAGCGTCTTCAGCGGCTCCTTCAGCTTAGCGGAAGCTTCTTCCCTCAGACGGCAGAGCCAGCGCGCGCACAGCTGCGGGCGATAGCGCCAGCGGGTGAAATCGCAGTAAGCGCAGATCGATGCGCAAAACGGAACGTGGACATAGGCGCTGGAAATCATGATCATCATCCTTTCAGGCGACGCCCTTGAGACAAGTGTAGACATACATGACGACTTTGCGGTTCGTGGGGTCATCATGAAAGACCTCTAAGAAAAACGGCGGGATATGCGCCGAATGGATCGCTGTGCGGATGCATTTCTCCACTCGCTCCGCCGTCGTATGGCAGCGTCTGGCGGTCAGTGAATACAGATGCTTCATGACGATCTGCCGGTTGGTCGGCGTTTCCATCGCCGCCTCGCAGGCGATGCGCAGATATTGAAATCCGCTGAGATGGCTGGGGATCATCATCTGCATCAGCAGCGTGATGATCTTGTTCTGCACCTCGCTTTGCCAGCAGGCCGATTCCTTCGCTTCCTGACACTGCTTCAGCAGATGCTCATGCAGCACGCCCATCTCAAAGGGCTCCTGCAAAAAGGAATCGATGCGGTATTTCAGCAGATGCATATATTCACTGCGAATCTGAGAAAAAGAGACGATCAGCCGCACTGCAAGTCTGCTCTGCAGCGTGGCAAACGTCTCGAACCAGGAATACCAGTGATCTTCGACCAGGGAAAACTGAAGATAGATGACCAGGATGTCTTGCTGTTTGAGGAACGCGCCGTCAAGCACCGCATTCGAGCTGAAGCCCCGCACGCAGAAGTCCCGGTATTTTTGCTGCATCCGCATCATCCGGGACAGCAGCTCAACATCGTCCGTACAAGCAAACACATTGAACACAGCCCGCGGACCCAATGGCGTCACAGATCGACCTCCCCGGCCTGACTGCTTACCGAATACAGGAAGCGCTTGCCGACTTTCCTGCGATAATACCAGCGGCAGGCGGTGAATTGCTCCATCGCCTGCCTTGCCGTCTCATAACATACCTGCGCATGGCGGGCATACTCCTGAATGGAATAATAGCACCCCAGATCGCGGTGCGCAGCGAAAAAAGAGATCTGCTGCCGGGAAAATTGCGGAAACCTGTGCAGCAGCTCTTCTTCGCATAGCCGCAGCCATTCACAGCTGTCACGATTTAATAATAACAGACATTCGTTAAAATTCAACTCCAGCAGATCAAGAAAGGCGAGAAAATCTCTGGTCCGATCCAGTCTTTCCAGCCCCTGCGCACACGGTATCAGCTGATCGGCCAGCTTGTCCTTCAGCGCAGACTTGCCCAGCAGGCACGCTGCCCACAGGTTCGTCATCTTTTCCCGATAGGGCGTTGGAAGATACTGCAGAGCGAAGAGGATGAGGATCAGATCCGGGGAGGAGGAGCGCAGCTCATGACGAAGCAGGACGCTGTATGTCCTGATCCCGTATTCCTCCAGCTGAAACGCGATTCGCGCCGGAAGCGAGATGGCAGCGCCGGGCAGGCAGTAATGATAGATGCACTGCTGAAGCAGGGCGCTGACGCTGAGCCGGCGGCGGAGCACATAAGCGGTCATGGCCAGATGATCATCCGGCAGGAGCAGACCACACTCCACACGCACGCGCCGCCTGCCCGCCTGCAGCTCTTCCCACAGCAGATCCGCGGCCAGCGCGCCATTTCTTTCCCTGAGCGCTTCATACGTGCTGTATTCCTCCTCCAGCAGCCGTTCGCTCTTTTCCATGACATCACCCGCATCAGCATAGCACAGATCGCCGCCGAGCGGAAGAAATCCGGCAAACATAGAAAAAAGCAGACACCAGGCCTGCTCATTCATCATCCATCGACAATACGGCCATGAATGCCTCCTGCGGGATCTCCACGCTGCCTACGGCCTTCATGCGCTTCTTGCCCTCTTTCTGCTTCTCCAGCAGCTTCTTCTTTCTCGAGATGTCTCCACCGTAACATTTGGCCAGGACGTTCTTGCGCAGCGACTTGATGTTGGTGCGCGCGATGACCTTTCCGCCGATGGCCGCCTGCACCGGGATCTCAAACTGATGCTTCGGGATCAGCTCCTTCAGCTTCTGCGTCATCTGATTGCCGCGGTGATAGGCAAAGTCGCGGTGCACGATGATGCTGAGGGCATCGACCACTTCTCCGTTGAGCAGGATGTCCATCTTGACCAGGTTGCTCTGCCGATAGTCAGAAAGCTCATAATCCAAAGAGGCGTATCCCTTCGTGCACGACTTGAGCCGGTCGAAGAAATCAAACACGATCTCGCCCAGCGGGATCTCATAGATGACGTTCATGCGCGCGTCATCGATGACTTCCATATCGCTGTATATCCCGCGTTTTTTCTGACACAGCTCCATGACCGCGCCGACATAGTCCTTCGGGACCATGATGCTGGCACGAACGTATGGCTCCTCGATATGATCGGTCTTCTGCGGAGCGGGCAGCAGCGCCGGGTTGTCCACGCAGACCATCGTCCCATCGGTCAGATAGACATGGTAGACGACGCTGGGCGAAGTCGCGATCAGGTTGATGTTGTATTCCCGCTCGATGCGTTCCTGGACCACATCCATGTGCAGCATGCCCAGAAATCCGCATCGGAACCCGAACCCCAGCGCCTGAGAGGTCTCCGGCTCATACTGCAGCGCAGCGTCGTTGAGCTTGAGCTTTTCCAGTGCTTCGCGCAGATCATTGTATTTGGCATTATCGACCGGGTACAGTCCGCAATAGACCATCGGGTTCATGCGGCGGTATCCGGGAAGCGGCTCTGCCGCAGGGCGAAGGGCAGAGGTGATGGTATCGCCGACATGCACGTCCGCGATGTCTTTGATGGCAGCGGTGATCCAGCCTACCTCGCCGCAGGACAGCCGTTCCTTCTTGACTTCCTTCGGGGTGCGGACACCGACCTCCAGCACTTCATACTCCCCTTTTCCGGCCATGAAGCGGATCTTGTCCCCCACGGCCACCGATCCCTGCTTGATGCTCACGAACGCGATGACGCCGCGATAAGAATCATACAGCGAATCGAAGACGAGCGCCTGCAGCGGCGCGTTCACATCTCCTGATGGCGCTGGGATATCCCGCACGATCGCCTCCAGCACCTGCTCCACATTGAGCCCGCTCTTGGCCGAGATCATCGGCGCGCTGCTGCAGTCAAGTCCGATGATCTCCTCGATCTCTTTCTTGACGAGCTCAGGCTGCGCGCTGGGCAGATCGATCTTATTGATGACCGGCACGATCTCCAGGTCATTGTCCAACGCCAGATAGACGTTGGCGAGCGTCTGCGCCTCAATGCCCTGAGCGGCATCCACGACCAGCACCGCGCCCTCGCAGGCAGCTAAGGAACGGGAGACCTCATAGGAAAAATCGACATGTCCAGGGGTGTCGATCAGATGAAGCAGGTAATCCTCTCCATTTTCCGCCGTATATTTCAGCTGGACCGCATTCAGCTTGATGGTGATGCCGCGCTCCTGTTCCAGATCCATAGAATCCAGGATCTGCGCCTTCATCTCCCGCTTTTCCACGGTCTTCGTCAGTTCCAGGATCCGGTCTGCCAGGGTGGACTTGCCATGATCGATGTGCGCGATGATCGAAAAATTGCGAATATGACTCTGATCCATGTGTCATCCTCCTCACAAACAAACAGAGTCATTATAGCAAATCTTCTCTCAGTTGCAAAGCAAAATCACAAGCTCATTCGACGCGGCTGCCGACCCACTGCTTGCCGCTTCCGTTATAGAAGGAGGCCGCGTCCATCGGCTTCTTCCCTTCCGGCTGAAGCACATCCGCCAGCAAGTAGCCGCCCTGCAGCGCGATGGCGAACCCATGCTCGATCATGCCGGCGCAAGTGCCCTCTGCCAGATCGTGCGCCTTGTGCAGCCGGCGCACCGCATGCAGCTTCACTTTTTTCCCCTCGTGCATGATGTATCCGCAAGGCTGCGGGATCAGCGCCCGGGCCTGGTCATAGACGGCATCCAGGCCTTTGCACAGATCGAGGCGCTCTTCCTGCGGCGTGATGGCAGGCGCGAAGCTGACCTGCTCTTCATCCTGCTCGACGAAATCCGCTTCGCCCGCGAAGATGAGCGGCAGCGAGCTGGCCATCAGATCCGCGCCCAGCACCGCGAGCTTTTCAAACAGCGTGCCGGACGTATCCTCTTCCTCGATCCGCAGCGCGCGCTGCGCCATGACCGCACCGGCATCCATCTTCTTTACCATGCGCATCACGGACATGCCGCATTCCTTGTCCCCACGCATGATGGCGCGCTGGATGGGCGCGGCGCCGCGAAGCTTGGGCAGCAGCGAGGCATGCAGGTTGACCGCGCCGAAGCGGGGATGATCGAGCAGCGCCTGCGGGACAAACTGCCCATACGCGCAGGTCACGATCAGATCCATCTCTACCTTCAGCAGCTCCTCATGATCGTCGCGGATGCGCACCGGCTGCCAGATCGGCAGGCCCTGCTGCAGAGCATACTCCTTCACCGCGGAGCACTGCAGCTGTTTCTTGCGCCCGACGCGCCGGTCGGGCTGGGTCAGGACACCGACGATCTCATATCCTTCGCTGACCAAGCGCTCCAGCATGGTCCTGGCGATCGGCGGGGTCCCCATGAACAAAATCTTTTCTTTCATCATTATCACCGGCTTTCAGCGCTCATTATACACTCAGCGCGTCAAGGCTGTAAAGAAATCTGTCAGGGAAAGCGTCACTTCCCGAATGGCCCGGACGAGAAAGTCGCTCGTCCCGGCCGCAAATGCGGACGCCTTGTTCTCCTGCACCTCATAGAACATCGGCGATCCCGCTTCTCCCTGCCAGGTGCGCTGAAGCGATACCTGTTCTTCGAACTGCGCGATCTGCGCGTTCACATCCTCTGCCGGTTCTTCCCTTGCCCCATCCAGCATCGTGCCCAGCACGATCAGCGCAAAGATGAGCAGCGCATCTGCCGCAAACCGTTTCATCACATCACCTCTATGCGGACAGATAGGCGATGAGGCCCTGCGCCAGCACATCGACCGAATTGCTCACTTCTTCGAACGTGCTGTTGTTCGATCCCACTTCGATGAGCACCATGTTCTCATTTACCTGCTGATTATAATAAGCCTCCCGCACCATCGTCTTCTTCATGATACCCGGCTGCACCTGTTCGATTTTGTCATACAGTGTCTGACAGAGCTGTTCGCTGTGTTCCACATGTCCGTTCAGTCCGCCGATGACGAACATCATCTTTGCATAATCCTTTCCTTCCAGGGTGACAAAGGAGCTTTCCCGCGGCACGGCATCGCGGTGAAAGTCGATGATGAGGTCAAAGGGACCGTAATCCGCCAGCACATCATTAAGAAAATTGTAAGAGACCAGATAGCTGTCGTTATAATTCAGACCATTTTGCTTCATATAGTCAGAAAAGGAATTGGTCTCCACAAATACTTCCACCCCGGCTTCCTGCAGCTGCTCGCCAAGCAGCTTGGCGCCGTCGAGCACGGTCTTTCCATCCAGATATTCCTCGCTCTGGTGCGTGTCGTAAATATATACCCGCTTCTGTCCCGGCACGCGTTCCTTCACCGCCGGCGTCGAAGGCTGTTTCGACGTGAAGATCGTGCTCTCGCTCACATTGCCCTCTTCTTCCTCCTGGGGGACAGACATGACATTCAGCTGATTCTTCAAGGAAAAATCATCCACGCTCACTTCCTGGCGCACCACCAGCAGATTGAGGAAGCTGCTCTCCTCGATCAGCTGCCGCATCCCGTCAAAAAAGGGCGTGCAGAACAAAAAGCCGCCGATCACGCCCAGCTTCATCACGATCTTGAATCCTGCGCGCATACCCTCACCTCTTGCTCATTCTTATGCGCGCGCAACAGAAGACAGAACCTAAAGTTCAGGATACCCCGGATGCAGGGCCAGATTGAGGGCGCGGCCCATCACATGCACGAGCTGATCCAGCTCATCATCCATCGACTTCGGGGTGACGACGAGGTCGAGCCTGCCTTCCTTCGCGATGCCTGAGAGGATCGCATCACGCTCGTCATGTGATTCCAGCGCCTCGCTCAGGATGGCGCCGATGCTGGTCACCGTCGCCACGCCCATGGCGATCACCGGCACATGCAGGGTCTCCTCGCTGAGGGCAAGCCGGTGGTTCCCCACGCCGCTGCCCGGCTGAATGCCGGTATTGTTTATCTGGATGACACGGTTGATGCGGCGGATCGTGCGGGTGGCCAGCGCGTCGACGGCGATGATCACATCCGGGTGATAGACACCGCTCACGCTCTGGATGATGCTGCTGCTTTCCAGACCGGTCTGCCCCATGACGCCCGGCGCCAGCACCGCGACATTGCGCGTTCCTTGCAGCTGGTGGGCATGGCCCTGCGCATAAAGATGCGAAGTGACCAGGATATTGCGGGCCACCTGAGGGCCGAGCGCATCACTGGTGATGAAGCGGTTGCCCAAGCCGATCACCAGGATGCGGCGCACCGTATCCTTCATCAACGCGCAAAGCGCAGCGCGCAGCGACTCGATGACCTCTTCCCGCGCTTCATGCTCATGCAGGGAATCAAACTCGATGCTGATATAATCGCCTGGCTGCTTGCCCAGCACATTGTCCGCGCGATGGATGCAGACATGGCTCACCCGGACATGCTCTCCCTCATGCGTCTGATGGCTGTAGGCCTCCTCTTCGCTGCTTCCTGAAATGATCTCGTCTGCGAAATCACTGCGTATCTGATAATCCTTCATCTGCTCACCCATTTCCAGTATGGCTTTTTTTGCGGACAATATTGCTTTTTCGTCTGAGCTTTGCTATAATTTACAAGCATTTAAGGAAAACAGGAGGTGTAATCATGCCGCAGATCAAATCACAGAAAAAGCGTGTAAAAACAAATGACAAGAGACACCAGGCAGTTGTCGCTCAGAAATCCGCGCTGAAGACGGCGATCAAGAAGGTATTGGCTGCTGTCGAGGCAAACGATAAGGAAGCTGCCGCAGCTGCATACAGAGAAGCCAGCTCCAAGCTGGACAAGGCAGTGGTCAAGGGGCTCCACCACAGAAATTATGCCATTCGTCAGAAATCACGTCTGAGCAAGGCTGTCAACAGCATCGCATAAAAATGACCGGCAGGATGCCGGTTTTTTTATGCGTTCATGGAGAGCAGGAACAGCTCGAACCCGAGCTTTTTATCCACCCTTCCGCTCTTGATCCGCTGATCGAGGTCCGCCAGCCGCTTCAGGATGCCCAGCAGCTGATCGCTGCTCAGCGCGCGGCATTGCGCCATCGTCATCTGCACCCGGTAAGGATGCGCATGGAGCTGTTCCGCGATCGCCCCCTTGCTCAGCCCGCGCCACATGAGGACGCTGACCTGATACAGGAAGCGAAACTGCGCCGCCAGCGTCGCGCTCAGGTAGATCGGATCCAGCTGACCGGCATCCAGGTCTTTCCACAGCCTGAAGGCCTTCTTGAGATCATGCGCGCACAACGCCCCGCACAGGTCGAACACGCGGTCATCCAGCGTCCGCACGCTGAGCGCCTCGGCCTCCTCTGCATGGATCTCATCGCCATAGAGCGAAAGCTTTTCCACCTCGTTCTCAATGACGGCCAGATCATTGGGCATCCGCGCAGTGAACAGCTGCAGCGCCTCAGCGCTGATCTTGATCCCGCGCTCGCGGACCATCTCGCTGATGATGCCGGCCTTCTCCCGCTCATCGATGCGCCCGCAGCGGATCACCTCGCACGTGCGCATCAGCTGCTTCACCGCTTTTTTGCGCTGATCGAGCTTTTCGCTTTCACAGACCATGATCAGCGTGCTGCTTTCCAAAGGGTCTGCGGCGTATGCCAGCAGCGGATCCAGATCATAGCCGGTCGTATCCTTTGCGCTGAGAAAGGAAGCGTTCTTCATGACGACCACTTTATGCGTTTCAAACAGCGGCAGCGACATCGCATCTTCCAGGATGACCTTCAGCAGCGTTGCAGAAGCGTCATAGACCGAGATCTGTTCCTTGTCCACATGCAGCCTGGCGGCGATCTGCGCGATCTTCTTTTCGATCGTCGCGCGCTCCTCACCATATATGACATAGTTCACGTTCATCACCTGTCTCTCATTATAGCAAATTCCCCGCGCGCTGTCCTGGCATATTTGAACAACGCTGTGGTGCGGATGAGGATGGCGCCGTCCTCTGCGGTCGAATAATAGGGGATCCCCTCTTTATCCAGCGTCTGCAGCACCGTCTCGCTGGGATGGCCGTAACGATTGTCATGCCCGACCGAGATCAGGGCCAGCTGCGGTCTGAGCGCATGCAGGAACGCTGCAGATGAACTGGTATCGCTGCCGTGATGGCCGATCTTGAGGATATCGCAGGGCAGAGCGTCATAGCGGCGCAAGATCTCTTTCTCTCCCTTCACGCCGAGATCACCCATGAACAAATAATGCAGCCCGTCCCAGCCGAACCAGGAGACGATGCTGTTCTCATTCTCATCTTCCCCTGCATACTCAGGGATCAGCGCCTGCACCAGCAGCGGGTCCACCACATCCTCTTTCACCGTGATCACCTCTGCGATCTCCACGATCTCAGAGAGCTCTTGCAAGCCGCCGCTGTGATCATGATCATCGTGAGTCAGGATCAGCTTATCGATGCGATCGATCTTCTTGTCCTTCAGCAGCGGTGCGATGATCTGGCGGGGAATGCTGCGATATAAGCTTCCTGCCGCATCGATCATCAGCGTCCCCTGACGGTGCGGAAGGCTGATCAATGCACAGTCTCCCTGCCCGACATCGATGATCATGACTTCAAAGAACGGGTCCAGATACCCTTCGACCTGACTGAAGGCCAGCAGCAGCGCCAGCATTCCCCACGTGCGGGCCTTGTTCTCCTTCAGCAGCCTGAGCAAGAGCCATATCCAGCACAGGATCCACAGCACGCTGGGATAATAAGACAGCACCCACGTCTGTGCGGCAGCGGACAGCTGCTCCAGCAATGCGGCCGTCCCAAGCAGCGGCGTGATGCACGCAGGCATGAACAGGCCGAGCAGCGCCGGCACATACAACAAGGCATACAGCGTCCTCAACGGCTGAAAGAGCAGTGTCTGGACGATCGCGATCTCATGAAAAAAGCATAGCTGGAGCGGGATGACGACCAGCATGGAGAGCGCACGCGCACGCAGGCGTGAACGATTGAACAAAAACGCCAGGCGGAGCACAGTCGGAAGCACGAAGGACATCTCGCTGACCATGTATGGCCGAAACAGCAGCACGAGCAAGATGCTCAGCCCCGCCGCATCGCGTTTCGATCCCGGCAGCAGCCCGGCCATCTGTGTGCAGAGCACGCGGAACAAGGAATCGCTGAAGTTGGTCAGGGAGCCAGCCAGCGCCAGAAAGATGACCGCGGCCGCCTGGCTCTGCCGCTTAGCCAGCCGCTTGCCGGAGAGCTTCTTCAGCCAATGTGCCAGCGAGGACAGATGCAGGCCGCAGGCGCTGAGCAGATAGCTGCCCTCTTCCTGTATCCCATAAATGAGGCTGAGCAGCAGCTCCCGGCTTTTCCCCTCACTCTGCCAGGCTTGGCGAAACAGCCGCGCTCTTAAGGTGTTTCCCTGGCTGAGCGTTTCGCTTTCCTCGCTGCTGATGCGATAGCGCACACCGCGTTTCGCCATGTAGTCGTCAAAGCTGAACTGTCCGAAATTATGATCGGAATGCAGCTGCTTCCATGTCCCGGATACCCGCACGATATCCCCGAAGGAAGGCTGCTTCAGCCCATAGACGACGACCCGCTGGCCCTTTGCCTCAGCGATCACATAAGAAGACTTGATCTGCTCGACCCGGATGATCTGCGTATCTGGCGCAGAAGCGGGCAATGGCGCGCGAAGCAGGAACGAACAGCCAAAGAGCAGCGTGATCAGCGCGAGAGCAAGCGGCTGCCTGCGCCGCAGGATGACCCACATGATGAGCAGCCACACCTTCACGCTGAACTCCTCCACGAGCAAGAAGGAGCACAGCGCCAGCCCCGCCGCCAGCAGGTCAGCACGCTCAAAGCGTGATCTCATCTTTGATCTGTTCAAACATCTTCTCCCCGATGCCTTTGACCTCCATGATCTCTTCCAGCGTCTCAAACGGCTTGATGCGGCGATAATCGATGATCCGCTGCGCGATGGCCATGCCGACCCCATTCAGTTCATCCAGCTCCTCAAGCGTGGCGCTGTTGAGCGAGATCCGCTGTTTCTCCCGTTTCTCTGGCACGACGAGCACGCCCTCGTGCGTAAGCGTCTGTGTCAGCGCAACGGCTGAGAGATCCGCGTCATCCGCCGCTCCGCCGGCCAGCTCGATCAGCGCGGCATTGTCCGCATCCCAGGGCAGCTCATAGACGCCGGGATGCTTCACCGCCCCTTTCACCTCTACCTTCTTCATCTCGCGCTCATACTGGGAAAGCAGCTCCGCATCAGGCAGAGAAGGCATGCAGACAAAGGCAAACAACAGCAGCGCGCTGACATACAGCAATATCCTCTTCATCAGATCCCTCCCAAGCCGCCTATACGAGCGGATGGCCGAGCACACTAAAAAAGCATGTCCGCAAAAGACATGCCTCAATCAAAGAGCATCAACAGATCGCGAAAGCAGCTGATGCGCGCCTGCCAGCGCTGTGCCTCGCCAAAGCCATATGCCGCGTAGACAAAGGGGATCCCGGCTGCTTCGCACGCCAGCTGATCCTTTAGCGTGTCGCCGACATACCAGGCATCCTGGATGCCGTTGCGCGACATGATCAAGGAGATGTTCTCTCCTTTGGACAGCCCGGTGCGCCCATGTGTCTCATGATCTACGAAATACTTCCCCAGATGATGCGCGCTGAACATGGCATCCACATAGCCGTCCGCGGCATTGGTCACGATCATCAGCGGATGCTTCGCACTCAGCTGCGCCAGGACCGCTTCGACATCCGGATACAGCACGCCGCCGTGGCGGGAAAGATATTCATTCTCATAGGACATGCAGCTCATCGTCAGCGCCAGTCCCTCCTGCTCGCTCAGCTGCGGGAAAAGCGCACGCGCGATCTCTGCGATCTCCATTCCGGCTACCGCGCGCAGATCATCGCCCGTGCAATAGCCGTCCCAGCCCCGCTGCTCATGCAAGAGCGCATTGTATGCGGCAGCGATGTTGTCCGACGCATCCCACAGCGTGCCGTCCATATCAAAGATGATGCAAGTATTGGTCGTGTTCATTGCTTCCTCCTCGTGAAAAACGGCCCTCAAAGAGGGCCTCATCTTTATTTCAATTCGACGATGCGCACGTCGTAAGGAACCTCAACATTGCCGATATGCACGATATCGTTGACCTTGTGATCCATCAGCGCCACTGCCAACGGCGAGATGTTGGACAGTCTGCCGTTCAGCGGATCTGCTTCGATCGAGCCGACGATCGTATACGTCTCTTCGGTATTGTCACTGAGATCAAGGATCTTCACGGTGGATCCAAGGGTGACCGACTTAGAGGAAACGGCCTCTTTGTCCTCCTCGATGATGACCGCATTGGCGATCATGTTCTCCAGTTCCAGGATACGCGCCTCCACGCGCGCCTGATGGTCGCGGGCAGCGTCATAGTCCGCGTTCTCGCTCAAGTCGCCCTGTGCACGGGCTTCCTGCAGCTCGACGATGACCTGCTGGCGCACCACATGAATCAGATTGTCCTGCTCCTTGAGCAGTTCATCGAGACCTTCCTTGGTCACATAAAACTTATGTTCGTTTTCCTGAGCCATTGTATCACTCCTATTCGCTCGGTATTATACCATGTTTTCCATGGATTCGCTACAATGATTGTCAAATCCTCAGAACACCAGTCCCAGCTCTTCCTGCAGCTGGCGGTGTTCTTCATATGTGGTGCTGTAATACACCTTTCCCTGCTCGCCTCTGACCCCGTTGATGTCTGCGATGAAGTACAGATAATCGTTTTCATCCGGGTTCAGCACGGCCTCTATGGCCTGTTCGCCCGGGTTGACGATCGGACCGATCGGCAGCCCCTCGTTCAGATAAGTGTTGTAGGGCGAATCGATATCCGTGCTGGCTTCACACGCTTTCCAGCTTTCGCTGTCACTGCGGTCCAGGTCATCATAGAGGGCGTAGCAGACCGTCACGGTCGACTGCAGCGGCATCCCCTCCTGCAGGCGGTTGTAGAACACGCCGGCAATGGTCTTCATGTCCTCTGCGGTAGACGCTTCATACTGCACGATGCTGGCCAGCGTGATCAGCTCATGGATGCTCATATCCGAATCCTCAAAGTCGTGCGCATATTTTTCATAGATCTCCTGAAAGTGATCTAAGAACGTGCGCGTGACGGCATCTGCGTCGGCATCCTCATCAAAAGCGTAAGTCTCCGGGAACAGGTATCCTTCCAGCCGGACCCGGTAATCCTCGTTATCCAGCGTATCCGCATCGAGGAAAGCATAGTCCTGCGCCAGCGTGCGGATATATTCCATATCATTCCATTTGGCGATCAGCTCTTCCGCACTGATCCCCAGATTTTCTTCGATCAGCGCTGCGTAATCCTTGGCCCAGCTGCCTTCTGGAAAGGTGATGAGCGTCTGGTTGGTCTTGGCCTCGTCCGCATCGTTGAGGCGGCGCAGGATCTCATCCGCCGACATCGTGTCATTGAGCGTGAATACTCCTTCCCATGTCTGGGTCAGACCGCTGATGCGCGCATGCAGAGAAACCAGGAAACTGTTCTTGATCAGGTTCTCTTCCTGCAGACGCTCCAGCACGCTGTCCATGTTCTCCCCGCTCTCGACGACGAAGACGACGTCCTGCCTGCGTTCATTGACCGCAGAAAGCGCGTTGAGATACCAGGTGTACAGCGCGCCGGCAATGACAAGGACCGCCACGGCCGCGGCGATCAGCCAGCGCTTCCATTTAATCTTGCGCTTCATCTTCATCTTCCGCAAATGCGCCGATCACTTCCTCGACCATTGCCCACTCTTCATCGCTCTCCATCGGCAGAAGGTTGCCCTCATCGTCAAACGCAGATGCAAAGACTTCCCCGCTGTCGTCTTGGGGATCCTCGAACACCACATACTGGCGTCCGAACTGTTCATTCTCAAACGTGAAGAGGATGGTCATCCGCTTTTCGTTTCCGTTTTCGTCGACAACGTAAAGACTGTTTGAATCCAGCATAATCATTCCTCCTAATTCATCACAAAGGGGCTGATCAGCCCCTGTTTGAATAATCCAAATAGCTCTGCAGTATCTGAACAGCAGCCATCTGGTCAATCACTTTCTTGCGCTTCTTTCTGGATACATCTCCCTGCAGCAGGATCCGGTTTGCGGCGACCGTCGTCAGCCGCTCATCCCATAAGACGACCTCGACGCCGGAGCTCTCCAGCTTTTCCTTGAACGCGATGGAGATCTCTCCGCGCACGCCGATGTCCCCGTTCATGTGGCGGGGAAGGCCGAGGACGACCTTATCGGCATGCTGCTCCCTGATCAGCGCTTGCGCCTGAGCCAGCGCGCTGTCGTAATCATCGCTGTCAAAGCGCAGCGTCGTGAGGGCGCGGGCGATCATGCCCAGCGGATCGCTCACGCTTACGCCAAGCGTCTTGCTGCCCAGATCAAATCCAAGCGTTCTATTCATTGTCTTCCAGATAGGCTCTCACAAGCTCCTCGATGATCTCATAGCGTTCCACGCTCTGAATGATCGTGCGGGCATTCTTGTGTGAAGAGATATATGCCGGGTCATTAGAGATCAGATATCCGGCGAGCTGATTGACCGAATTATACCCTCTTTCCTCCAGCGCCTCCTGCACCAGACGCAGCACATGCTTGATGGTATCGCGCCGAAGGTCCTCTGAGCGAAAGGACATCGTTTCAGTAATATCTTTCATCGTATTACCTCCTGTTCTGCCTACGAAGCTATTTTACCTTAAATCACATCAAATTGAAAGTAGTTCAGCCAGCTTATTTTCGACGGTCTTCATCGCGTCGTTCAGGCTGGCGACGTCTTTTCCTCCGGCCTGTGCCAGATCAGGCTTGCCGCCGCCCTTGCCGCCGCATACTTCCGCAGCTGCCTTGACCAGGTCGCCGCAGCGCACGCCGCGCTGCACGGCTGCCTTTCCAGCGCCGGCCACGAAGACGACCTTGTCCCCGGCGACAGAGGCCAGGAAGACGACCGCATTTTCCTTTTGGCCCTTGATGTTGGATGCCACATCCTTCATCGCTTTCGCGTCCATGCCATCCATCCGTTCGATGAGCACGTCCAGATCGCCCATCGCGCGCAGCTGATGGACCAGATCGCGCGCCTTCAGCGCGAAGATCTGCTCATTGGCACGGGCATATTCCTTATTGAGGGAAGACAGCTCCTCGCTGAGCTGTGTGACCTTGCTCTCCACCTGAGCGATCCCCTTGAGCTTCAGCGTATGCGCGATGTTGAGCAGGGTCTGCTGATTGGCCGCAAACTCCTCATATGCCGCATATCCGGTCTTGGCCGTGATGCGGCGCACGCCGGAACCGACGCTTTCCTCGGAGATGATCTTGCACAGACCGATCTGGCTGGTATTGTTCACATGGCAGCCGCCGCAAAACTCACAGGAGACATCGCCCATCGTGACGACACGCACGATGTCGCCGTATTTCTCATCGAACAGCGCGGTCGCATTGCGCTTCTTCGCCTCTTCGATCGGCAGCTCTTCCTTGATGACCGGATATCCCTGCGTGATGTAACGGTTGACCAGCGCCTCGATCTGCATCAGCTGCTGTTCGCTGATCTTCTCAAAGTGCGTAAAGTCAAAGCGCAGATATTCCGGGCAGTTATATGATCCGGCCTGAGCGATATGCGTGCCGACGACCGCTTTCAGCGCGCTCTGCAGTAAGTGCGTGCAAGAGTGGTTGGCCGTCGTCTGCGCGCGTTTGTGCGCATCCACGCAGAGCGTGAGCCGATCGCCTGTCCGCAGCTTGCCCTGCTTCACCACCACATGATGCAGCGGCTGTCCATGCGGCGCCTTGTGGACATCCTTCACTTCCGCTTCAGCGCCGTCGCTGCGGATGACGCCGCAGTCGCCGATCTGACCGCCGCTTTCCGCATAGAAGCAGGTCGTATCGAAGATGACGCTTCCCTCATCTGTGATCTCATCGCATTTCACGCCGTCTTTGAACAGCGCGATCACCTCGCCTTCACAGCTGAGCTGATCATAACCGACGAATGAAGAAGGCTGTTCAAAGTTCATTAGATCCGCGGCCTGGCTGCCCATGGAATTCAATTCCCCGCGGGCGGCGCGGGCACGTTCCTTCTGCAGCCTCATCTCTTCATCAAACTCTTCCTGATTGACGCTGAGGCCATGCTCGCCGGCGATCTCTGCAGTCAGCTCGAGCGGGAAGCCATATGTGTCATACAGACGGAAGACGACCTTGCCGCTGAGCACGCCGTCCTGCGCGTGAGCGATCTCCTCATTGAGCAGGCGTTCGCCATTGGCCAGCGTCTGATGAAAAGTCTCTTCTTCCTGTTTGACCAGCTTTTCATTAAATTTCACCTTGTCCTGCAGGTAAGGATAGAAATCGCTCATCTCATCTGCGACCACCTGGATCAGTCGGTACATGAACGCACCTTCGATGCCCAGCTTGATGCCATAGCGCACGGCGCGGCGCAATACGCGGCGCAGCACATATCCGCGTCCGCTGTTAGAGAAGCTGGCGCCGTCGCTGAGGGCAAAGGTGACGGTGCGGATGTGGTCCGCAATGACGCGATACGCCATCTTGTGCTCCCCTTCATACGGGTATTTCGCGATCTTCTCGGTCGCGCGGATGATCGGCAGGAACAGATCAGTGTCAAAATTGGTCTCGCCGCCCTGGATCAGCGATACGAGACGCTCCAGGCCCATGCCGGTATCGATGTTTTTTTGCGGCAGCTCTTTGTACGCCTTCCGCGGCAGCTCCGGCTTGCAGTCATACTGTGAGAAGACGATGTTCCAGACTTCGATGTAGCGGTCATTCTCCATCTCCTCAAAGAACAGCCGCTCGCCCAGCCCATCTGGATCATAGGCCTCTCCGCGGTCATAGAAGATCTCTGAGTCCGGTCCGCCCGGGCCTTCGCCGATCTCCCAGAAATTGTCATCCGTGCGCAGGATATGCGCAGGGCTTACCCCGCATTCCTGCGTCCAGATGCGGTAAGCTTCATCGTCATCGGTATATACCGAGATATACAGCTTTTCCTTGTCAAAGCCGATCCATTTGGGGTCCGTCAGGAACTCCCATGCAAAATGAATGGCTTCCTTCTTGAAATAATCGCCGATGGAAAAATTCCCCAGCATCTCAAAGAACGTGTGGTGGCGCGCTGTCCTTCCCACATTCTCGATATCGTTGGTCCGAATGGACTTCTGCGCGTTGGCGATGCGGTTGCATTTCGGCTTCTCCGTGCCGTCAAAATACTTTTTCAGTGCAGCGACGCCCGCATTGATCCAAAGCAGAGTCGGATCATTGTGCGGAACGAGAGATGCGCCTGGTTCGATCATGTGGCCGTGTTCACGGAAATACTCCAGGAACATCTGCCTTACCTGATTGCCGGTCAACTGTTTCATGCTTCATTCCTCCTGACAATAAAAAAACGTCCCCTCTCCAGGAACGTAAAACACTACGCGGTACCATCCTAGTTCATCTTGCGATGCCCTCTGTGCCGTTATCCCGCTGACAAGCGTCTGACTCCAAAGCAGCTTTCCCTCTTACCTTCACGAAAGCTTGCACCAGCCGCTTCCTCTCTGCGCTGAACGATCAGAGGTACTTTTCTTCTTCAACGTCATTTATCAACGGCACTATTTTAGCACAACCCGGCACAGGAATCAACATGGAAAAGCCGGCAGAACGCTTTCTTCAGCCGGCTTTTCGCACATCAGTGATCCATGCAGGAACAAATCGTGCGGTAGGCGCGATGCGCCTTGCGGGACATCTTTTTCTGGTTCTTGTGCATGAGGTGAGCCATCTCATCGATTTCTTCCTCATTGGCATACCCCAGGTAAGCGCCCATGATCAGCCCGACGCCGAGCATCAGAACACATTTGCTCATTTCATCAACTCCTCGCTCCTAGTATGCGAAGCGAAGCGAGAAGCTATTCATCATTTTCCATCATCAAGGGAACATACTGGCGGGCCAGACGCTGCTGAAGCGTCGTATCGCGCACTTCCCGTTCCTCCTGCGCCAGCGCGGCCGAAAACAACGCGGGATCGCCCAGCAAGATCAGCGCGCGGCGCGCCCTGGTGATCCCGGTGTAGAGCAGCCGGCGGTCAAGCATGAAGCGATGCTGAGGCAGGACGACCATGACCACGACCGGATATTCATTGCCCTGCGACTTATGCACGGACATGCAGTATGCATGGGTCAGATAGGAAAGCGCGTCCTGTTCGTACTCCACGATCTGATCATCGAAGGAAACGATGATCTGCGCATTTCCGCCAACCGCCTCCTGAGGCGGAACGATCTCGATGATCTCTCCGATATCGCCGTTGTATACTGCGTCTTCGCGCATGTTGCGCAGCTGCAGCACCTTATCACCTTCGCGAAACAGCCGGTATCCGACCTTCAGCTCATGCTTGAAGGCATCGGGGGGATTGATGATCTCCTGCAACGCCTGATTGAGCACGTCGATGCCGCCTGCGCCCTGATAGCGCGGAGAGAGCACCTGCACATCCTTCGCCGCATATCCGGCCGCCAGCGCGTTCTCCACGACCTGGATCACCGCCTGGCGCACTTGCTGCGCGCTGCATTCGATGAAGCGCACATCCTGCTCAAATGTCAGCGGGCTGCCGTTTCGCATGGCCGCCGCCAGCGTCGCGATGCCGCTGCCCTGAGACTGACGATAGATCGTATCCAGGCAGTAAAGCGGAAAGCGTCCGCTCTCGATGAGATCCTGCAGGACCTTGCCGCTGGATACGCTGGGCAGCTGATCCTGATCCCCGATCAGCAGCAGCTTGGTCTGCGGGCGGAGCGCCTTGAGCAGCGCGGCGAACAACAATGAGTCGACCATCGAAAACTCATCGACGATCACGACATCGCTCGACAACGGGTCCTTTTCATCCTTCAGAAACGTATTGGTCTCCAGATCCCATTTCAGCAGCGAATGCAGCGTCGAAGCCTCTCGTCCGCTCAGTTCGCTGAGCCGTTTGGCCGCACGTCCGGTCGGTGCGGCCAGCGTCACCTCATCATCGGGATACAGCTTCTGATCCAGCAGCAGGATGCCGTGGATCACCGTCGTCTTTCCCGTTCCCGGTCCGCCGTTCAAGATCATGAAGGAATGATTGAAAAAGCCTCGGATCGCCGCTTTCTGGCTTTCATCATAGGTGATATTGAGCGTTTCTTCCACGTGCTTGATCGCTTCGGCCAGATCCTCTGGCTCTGCGGCAGGCGGCTCTGGATGATTCAGCCTTGCGGCGATCACGCATTCCGCCGCATGCTGCCTGTGATCATACAGCCGTCCCTCTTCTTCGACGAGCACGCCTTTTTCGATCAGCGTCTGCAGCGCCTCATCCGGCGCAAAGCCATAGCGCTGCATGATCTGCGCCTGCAGCTGTTCCATGCGCAGAAAGGTCGATCCGCTGCGGAAGCAGTACTGGATCAGGGTATCATAGACCAGCGCGCGCTGACGGCGCGCATCATCAGGGTCGAGATGATAATGCTCGGCCAGCCGCTCGCAGCTGCGGAATCCGAACCCCTCGATCTCAAAGAACGGACGGTAAGGATCCTCCTCGAGCACATCGGCAAACGCATCGCCATAATGCTCCTCCAGTACGCTGATCTGTCTGGTGCTCAGCCCGTTGGCCAGCAGAAACGCATATGATTCATCAAAGGCGCCGCTGGCCCGCAAGCCGTCGAGGACCGCCTGTTTCTTGCGCTCATTCATCCCCTCGACCAGATCCAGACAGGACGCGTCTTCCCTGATCTTCGCGCTCAGATCCTTGCCCAGCGTATCGACCAGCTTCGCCGCCATGGCCGGACCGATGCCATGAAAATGACTGCCGCTGAAAAAGCGGATCAGCGCCTCCCGATCATCCGGCATGATCCGGCTGCACTCGCTGACCTGAAACTGGATGCCATAGCGCGGGTGCTGAACATATTCCCCGGACAGCCGATAGCTGACATCGCTCTCCAGATGAGCCATGCATCCGGTGGCGATGAACTGTTCGCCCTTCGCATCGCTTTGTTGAAAACGAGCCACGGTGTAATGATTGGACTCATTGCGGAAGATGATGTAACGGCATTTGGCCTGCAGCTCCACCTTGCTCGTCATATCCTTCACTTCCTGAGCGCTGCGGCCGTGCGCAGGATCTTCTCGTTGAGATCCTCCCCTTCCCGGTACACGTTCTCGATGACGCCGCCGCCCAGGCATTCCTCGCCGTCGTAGAATACCGCCTCCTGACCGCAAGTCACCGAAGCGACCGTCTGCGGATAAGTGACGAATGCCGTATGCTCGTCCATGAAGCGCAGCGTGACGGCATTATCCTTCTGGCGGTAGCGGAACTTCGCCGTACAATGCATCTTCTCATGGGGAAGCTGCGCGCCGAACCAGTTGACATTGCTGACGATGCAGCTGTCCGAATACAGCCATGTTCGCTCATCCTGATTGCAGACATAGAGAATGTTCTGCGCGACATCCTTGCCGATGACGAACCAGGGTCCCATGTCTCCGCCGATGCCGAGCCCCTTGCGCTGTCCTATCGTATAGTACAGCACGCCGCAGTGTGTCCCGACCTGACGGCCATCCGCAATGTTGATGATCTCTCCCTCCTTGGCAGGCAGATAATTCTGCAGGAAGGCGCGGAAATCCCGCTCGCCGATGAAGCAGATGCCCGTGGAATCTTTTTTGCGGGAAACAGAATCCAGCTTCAGCTCCTCTGCGATCGCGCGCACCTGCGGCTTGGTGAGATCGCCGATCGGAAACAGCGTATGGCGAAGCGCCTCTTTCCCCATCTGACAGAGAAAATACGTCTGATCCTTGTTCTGATCCACGCCGCGCAGCAGCCGGCTGCGCGCTTCGAGATGCTCGACCCGGGCATAGTGTCCCGTCGCGACCGTATCGAATCCAAGGCTTTTCGCATAATCGAAGAATGCCTTGAACTTGATCTGCTTATTGCAGAGGATGTCCGGATTCGGCGTACGCCCCTTGCGGTATTCATCCAGAAAGACCGTAAACACATCATCCCAATACTCCTTGACGAAGTCGACGCGAAGCAAGGGCAGGCCAAGGCGCTCCGCCACGGCCTTTGCGTCCGCATAATCCTGTTCCTGAGGACAGACATCATCCTGAATGGTCGGATTGCCTTTGATGTCATTATTGGCAAACGAATCCCAGTTCCGCATGAAAGCGCAGGTGACCTCATGTCCCTGCTGTTTCAGCACATAAGCAGCGACGGCAGAATCTACTCCTCCAGATAGTCCAAGCAATACGTTCATATCATCCATCCTCTCCGTAACAGAAGCCATTATACACGAAAGGGAAGAAAAAAGCGAGGAAGGAAGATCGGGAAAAGAAAAAGGAGATCATATGATCTCCGATAAAGACCTGGCAGCGTGCTGTCTTCGCAGGGGCAAGCCCAAC
>UQPV01000025.1 GCA_900543035.1 uncultured Solobacterium sp. | reverse complement strand
TGCAGACAGCCATCGACAGCCTACAGCTGGTGGAAAACAGCACAGGCAGCACGACTGTCGATACGACGAATACCGCGGCAGCAGCACAGACGGCAGCATTTGCCGGCATGTTGGCGGTATCCGCGGCAGCAATCCTGATGGTGAACAAGCGCCGTCGCCGGGCATGAGCCTAGCGTACTGAAGATCAGAAAAAAAGGGATCCCAGTGTGAGCAATTCACGGCTGGGGTCCCTTCATTTCGTCAGGTCAGTGCAGCGGCAGATCGACAGGCGTATCTGGATCATGTGCCTTCAGGCGGCCGAGCAGCTCTGCGCGTTCCTGTTCGAATACATCGCACTGATTGCGAAAGCAGTGTGCATGATGCTCGAGCAGCTCGATGATCTGCGCGAGCTTGACGTGATCACGGTCAAATCCCGGATGATTCTGATTCAGATTGATCACCCAGAGGTGGGTGTCATTGAGATAGGCGATGCCCGCTTCCTCGATGGCGAGCGGGACGATGTCGAACAATACGGTCTTGAGTCCGCTCAGTTCTTCCAATTTCATGGCATCACTTCCTGTCATGACCATTATTGTCTGTTCTTCGACAAAAGAAAAGTCTTGACTTCTGCATAAGCAGAAAAAAATTGCGCAGGATATGGACAGGAGGCTGATGTGATGAAAATACTGAATGTCCTTGCGCTGACCATCGCGATCATCGGCGCAGTCAACTGGGGCCTGATCGGCGCCTTTGATTTCAATCTGGTGGATATGCTGTTTGGCGCAGGAAGCATGTTTTCGAAATTCATTTATGTTCTCGTCGGGATCAGCGGATTGTATCTCATCCTGTTGTATCCGCGAGTCTGCAGAGACTGAAGGCTGCACGGTCAGGGATCTCCCTGGCTTTTTTGTTGATCCGGGCAAAAAGCGCATGAAAATGATGGATGAGCCTTTACAAAAAAAAGCGTATATGGTAATATAACGGAGCAGAAAAGCAAGTGGAAAGTCAGAAGCGCCCCTTCTCACCCGATGTCCATAGGATGTGGGTCAATGCCATGCAGGATACAGATATCTGATGTGGAAAGAAGTGGGCATGTCATGCCCACTTTTCTTTCGGCAATCAGGTAATGGAGGTGTCTTTTATTAACAGAAAAGTTATTCCTAACAATGTGAACGACGACCTGGTAAACGAGAAGATCCGTTTTAAGGAAATGCTGGTCATCAATTCTGATGGCGAACAGCTGGGAATTAAAATGCGTCGTGAGGCTCTGGATATCGCATTCAATCAGGGGCTTGATCTGCTTTGCGTCGCACCGAAGGCGCAGCCGCCGGTGTGCAAGGTGCTCGATTATGGAAAGTATCGTTTCGAGCAGCAGAAGAAAGCCAAGGAAGCGAAGAAAAAACAGCATGTGACGGAAGTGAAACCGCTTCGTCTTTCTCCGGTCATCGACAAGCATGACTTTGAGACGAAACTGCGTCATGCGCGCAGCTGGCTGGAAGACGGCATGAAGGTAAAGATCGACATGCGCTTCCGCGGGCGGATGATGACCCGTCTGGAGGTCGGCAGAAAGATTATGGATAGCTTTATTGAAGAATGCGCTGATATTGCGACTGTCGAGAAGAAGCCGCTTCTGGAAGGCAACACAATGTCAACGGTAATGGCACCGAAGAAAAAATAAAAAATTAGGAGGTAGAAATTATGCCAAAGATGAAATCCCACAGAGGACTTGCAAAACGAGTGAAGATCACCGGTTCTGGAAAACTGAAGAGAAGTCATGCATATACTTCTCACCGTTTCCATGGAAAGACGAAGAAGCAGCGCCGTCATCTGGCGAAGCCGGCTACGGTACACGCTACAGACTTCAAGCGGATCAAAGAGATGTTAGTGAAGTAATCATTTCAGATATCGAATATATAGGAGGAATAGAACATGGCAAGAGTAAAAGGTGGAACAGTATCACGCAACAGAAGAAAACGTGTCCTGAAGCTGGCTAAAGGATATTTTGGATCAAAGCACATTTTATATAAGACAGCGCATGAGCAGGTCATGCATTCATTCAAGTATGCATACAATGACCGCAGAAAGCTGAAAGGAAATATGCGCAAGCTGTGGATCGCACGTATCAACGCCGCAGCGAGAATGAACGGTCTTTCTTACTCCAAGCTGATGCATGGGCTGAAGCTGGCAGGAATCGCCGTCAACCGCAAGATGCTTTCTGAGATGGCCATCCATGATGCCGCAGGGTTCACTGCGATCTGCGATGCAGCTAAGGCAGCGCTGGCAGCTTAATATCTATGATCTGAATACCGGGAGCTTAGGGATCTCCCGGTGTTTTTTTATGGCGCGCAAAAAGGATGTCAATGCATGAAAAAAGATGATAAAATGAAAGTGATATGAAAGCGGTATGAAACCGCGGACAGAGGAGGGCGTATGAGAGTCATCGAATGCATTGAAAAGCGCCGCAGTACCCGTGCGTACAGCGAGCGTGCCGTGGAAAAAGAAAAACTGGAACAGATCGTGCGCTGCGGCGTATTGGCACCGACCGGAAGGAACAAACAGGCGCTGCGTTTCGTCGTGCTTCAGGATGAGCAGGAAAAACAAGTGTTCCTGAATTACTGCATGCATGTCTTGAAGCTGGAGAAATCGCCGTATTATGGGGCCGATGCCATCATCTTTGTCTTTGCGGACATGGAACAGGCAGCCACACCGCTGCAGGATGCGGCCGCAGCCGTGGAAAACATGCTTCTGGCGGCGACAGAGCTGGAACTGGGCTCATGCTGGATCCATACCGCGTCTGTGCAGTATTTTAAGACGCTGCAGGGAAAAGAGCATAAGCGGATGTGGGGACTGGAGCGCTACGAATGCCTGGAGTCCTGTGTGATCGGCTATGCCGCACAGGATGCTCTGCAGAAAGAAAAACAAGAGAATATCGTCAGATTTATTTGATGGGCGCATCATTTCCTGATGCGTCCGCATACAGGAGGTGATGAACATGTCGATGATCCGTGCAGATCATCTGACATTTTCCTATGCCGGCGCACAGCCGGTCTTTGAGGATGTCGGATTTGTGATCGATACAGAATGGAAGCTGGCCTTGGTCGGAAGGAATGGCAGAGGGAAGACGACGCTGCTTCAGCTGCTGGCGGGCAGATACGCCTATTCGGGAAATATCCATGCTTCCGTCAGATTCAGCTATTTCCCCTGCGAGATCCAGGATGGGTCATGCCTGACCAGAGAGGTCCTGCAGACGATCGCTCCGTTTGCGCAGGAGTGGGAGATGCTGCGGGAGCTGTCTTGGCTTGCGCTTGATGAGGAGGTGCTCGATCGTCCCTTTGATACGCTCTCACAGGGAGAGCAGACCAAGGTGCAGCTGGCAGCGCTGTTTCTTGATGAGGACAGTTTTCAGCTGATCGACGAGCCGACCAATCATCTGGATGCCCGCTCCCGATCGCTGGTGGCGGCATATCTGAAACGCAAACGCGGGTTCATCCTCGTCTGTCATGACCGGCAGGTGCTGGATGCCTGCACGGATCATATCATGGCGCTGGGGCGTGATGGCATAGAGATCTGCCGCGGCAGTTATTCGGCCTGGCTGGAAAATGTGCAGCGTCGCCAAAATGATGAGGAAGTCCAGAACGAACAGCTGAAAAAGGACATCCGCAGGCTGCGTGAAGCTGCCCGGCGGACATCAGGCTGGTCCGATCAGGTGGAAGCGAGCAAGCGCGGCGCGGCAGACAAAGGGTATGTCGGCCATAAAGCCGCCAAGATGATGAAGCGCTCGAAAGCCATCGAGGCGCGCTGTGAAGCGGCCATTGCCGAAAAGCGTTCCCTGCTTCGCCATGTGGAGCGGATGGATGAGCTGAAGATCAGCCCGCTCAGCCATCACAGCGATGTGCTGGTGCGGCTGAACGATGTCGCGCCATGCTATGAGGGACGCATGGTCTGTGCGCCCCTCAGCGCAAAGATCCGGCAGGGAGAACGCGTGTGTCTGAGCGGGCGGAACGGCTGCGGCAAGAGCAGCCTGCTGAAGGTGATCATGGGCGAGCAGATCGCGCACACCGGCACGGTGGAGCTGGCGTCCGGATTGGTCATTTCCTGCGTCCCGCAGGACGCTTCCTTTCTCTGCGGCCTGCCGGGCGCATACGCAAAGAAGCTGGGCATCGACGAAAGCCTGTTCAAGGCGCTGCTGCGGAAGATGGGCTTTGCGCGCGCAGACTTTGAACAAGAGATGTCAGGTTATTCAGATGGCCAGAAGAAAAAGGTCCTGATCGCGGGCAGCCTGTGCCAGCAGGCGCATCTGTATATCTGGGATGAACCGCTGAACTTTATCGATATCGAATCACGCATGCAGATCGAGTCGCTGCTCAGGAGATATGCGCCGACCATGCTCATCGTGGAGCATGATCAGGCGTTTCAGGAGCAGATCGATGGGCGGATCCTGCAGATGCATGCGGGAAAGGAGGAGCAGGAATGAGAGAAGTCGATCCGCTGCAGACCCCGCGCGCACAAAGCTGGACGCTGTATCATCGTGCGCCGATGCCGATGGTGACGATCTTTCGGACCGTGGACATCACGAACCTGATGAACCTGAAGCAGCAGGGCTATCAGCTGAACATGCTGCTGTGCTATTGTATCGGCGCGGCGGCATCGCGTTGTGAGCAGTTTTATCTTCTGCCGGCAGAGACGAAGATGCTGGCATATGAGCGCATCGGCGTGAATGCCATCATCGCCAATCAGCAAGGCGGCATCAGCTCATGCGATATCCCCTTTGATGAAGACCTGGACACATTCAACGCGTCTTATCAAATGCTGAGCGAGATGGTGCGCATTTCCGGAAAAGACCATGAGATCGCTGATCACATGATCGTGGGGACCTCTGCCCTGATCCGCCATGAGCTGGATGGCGTCGTCAACATGTACACCGGCATCTATCATAATCCTTTTCTGATCTGGGGAAGATACCGGCAGGAAGGCTCCCGCTTCCTGCTTCAGATTTCTTTTCAGTTCCATCATGTGCAGATGGACGGGCTGGAAGCCTGCGCGTTCCTCGACGGCCTGCAGCGGCAGATCGACCATCTGGGGAAGTAAAGCTGCGGCATGCATTCCATGAATCTGATCGACAAGGCGCTCTGCTCAGCAGGGCGCTTCGTGCATCAGCCGGGGAATGAAGGGATCATCCTATAGCAAAGAGATATATGATCAGGATCGCTCTACATTCTTCTGCATCTGCTGAACAAGACCGCCTGCCTGTGCAAACAGGGAAAATTTGACAGGAATCTGCCCGCGGTGATATGATAAAAAAGATTATTCTGATCGCCGGAATGCCGATCCGCCATGAAAAACAGGAGGTATGCCATATGAGCAAATCAGACAATGCGAAAGATGAAATCATGACAGAACAGCCTTTGGAAGAGAATGAGAAGCAGCACAGCGCATCAGACAAAGAAGACACAGGAAAGAAAAAGACGGACGGCAGACAGGTCAAAGCGGCGATCAACGTGATCAGAAAGAAGGTGAAGGCTCCTTCTGCACAGGCAGATGAGGGGGCACAGCCGAAGCTGACAGAAAAGATCAGCGCCGTATTCGTCAAGGGCCTGGATCAGGTTCGCAAAGCAGGTCAGCGGCTGTTTTCCGCAGAAAAGCGGGAAGCGCTGAAACAAAAGACGGCAGAAAAGATGAGCAGCGCCCGGAATAAAGTGGGCGAAAAAGTGCAGAATATCAAGGAAAAGGAAACGGAACAGGGACTGAGGACCTATAAGCTGTTCTATATCTCTGACTATGAGAAAGAAGCAGAGTATCTGCGCAGCATGTCTTTGCGCGGATATCATTTCGTGAAGAATGACGGGTTCAGCTTTGATTTTGTCAAAGGAGAACCACGCAACTATTTCTATCTGCTGGATTTTTATCCGGTGGAACCGGATGAAGCGGAAAAGCGGCGCTGGGAAGCTGCCGGATGGGAGGATATCTTCCATACGGAGGTGAACGCCCGGGGCAGCTGGCATTTCTTCCGCTATGAGATGAAGGAAGGCGACATGCTGGAGTATGAGGAGAATGCTGCATCCCGCCTGGAGCTGTTTGAGCATCTGACGCGAAACTGGCAGGGCATCTTGTCGATCGCGGCGCTTTGCACCGTGTTCAGCGTCATCGCCATCGGCATGCAGATCGCCGTGCGCGGATTTGCATGGATGATCGGTATCTGCATCGCGCTGGCCGCAGTCTGCCTGCTGGTATTCGTCATCTATCTGAATATGTATTGGCGTACCAGGCTGCGCATCCTCGACATCCGCAGCGCGCAGAACGAGCAGAAGGCAGATGCTGAAAATGCCTCAGATTTGTAAGAATGTCCATTTACAAACCAGGGAAAAGCTGTTAGAATAACGGCGATAAGGGAGTAGTCAGCACGTGTTCAGTGCGAATCTGGTTCAACATACCCGAATCTTGATTCTGGCCGGATTCATAAGTGACGAGACTTATAGAAAGTGTTTTTTCTATAGGTCTCGTTTTTTTATCACCGGGACTTATGGAAATGATGAGAGGATGATATGTATGGAAAAACACGTTTATCAAAAAGAAACCGCCGAAGTGATGGACGAACTGCACACTTCATTGCAAGGATTAGATTCCGATGAAGCCGCCCAGCGTTTAG
Source organism: uncultured Solobacterium sp. (assembly GCA_900543035.1). Lineage (GTDB taxonomy): Bacteria > Bacillota_I > Bacilli_A > Erysipelotrichales > Erysipelotrichaceae > Merdibacter > Merdibacter merdipullorum. The sequence goes on along the minus strand of UQPV01000025.1, from coordinate 30,281 downwards.
CCAGGGACGGGGCCAACGCGCTGGAGGAGAGCAAACCGCCTCATCCCTTCATGATCTTTCTTTCGCAGTTCAAGGATCTGCTTGTCCTGATCCTGATCGTAGCAGCCATCATCAGCATGATCTCCGGTGAACTGGAGAGCACGATCGTCATCCTGGCGGTCATCACGATGAATTCTATTTTGGGCACGGTGCAGACCGTCAAGGCACAGAAATCGCTGGATGCCCTGAAACAGCTGTCTACGCCGAGCGCCCGTGTCATCCGCGGCGGCATGAAGCAGGAGATCCCCAGCACAGATCTGGTCGTCGGCGATATCCTGCTGCTGGAAGCAGGAGATGTGGTCGGTGCGGACGCCCGCATCGTGGAATCGTATTCCCTGCAGGTCAATGAGAGCGCGCTGACCGGTGAAGCGGAAAGCGTGGAAAAGCAGGTGGAAAGCGTCAGCGGAGAATGCGGGCTCGGCGATCAGAAAGATATGGTCTTCTCCAGCGGCCTGGTGACGTATGGGCGCGGTACGGCCGTGGTCACTGCGACCGGCATGAACACCGAGATCGGTAAGATCGCCACGATGATGAATCAGACCAAGGAGCGCAAGACCCCGCTGCAGCGCACGCTGGATGATTTCGGCCGCAAGCTGAGCCTGGGCATCATCGTCATCTGCGTGGTCGTCTTCGGCCTCAGCGTGATGCAGGGCAACATGGTGCTGGACGCACTGATGTTTGCGGTCGCGCTTGCCGTTGCGGCAATACCGGAGGCGCTCTCCAGCATCGTCACGATCGTGCTGGCCATGGGCACTTCTCAGATGGCCAAGGAACATGCCATCATCAAGAACATCAATTCTGTAGAAAGCCTGGGCTGTGTATCGGTCATCTGTTCTGATAAGACCGGTACGCTGACCCAGAACCGCATGAGCGTGCAGCAGTTCTTCTGCTGCGGCAAAGAATCACAGGCGGAGGAACTGCCGGATGATGCGGCGCACCAGCTGATGCAGCTTGGCTATGTGCTGTGCAACGATTCTCAGACAGCCAATGGACAGCGCATCGGTGATCCGACCGAGCTCGCGTTTGTCGATCTGGCGCATCACTATGGCAAAGATGAGCTGGAGCTGCGTGCCCGCTATCCGCGCATTGCTGAGAACCCCTTTGATTCTCAGCGCAAGATGATGGCGACGCTGCATGAGATCGATGGCAGGCTGATCATGTTTGTCAAGGGCGCCTGTGACGAGCTGCTGCGGCGCTGTGAACAGATCGAGACGGCCCAGGGCCCGCGTGCCATCACGACGGCAGACCGTGAGGCCGTGCTCGCGCAGAATGAGCGCTTTGCGGAAAATGGCCTGCGCGTGCTTGGCCTGGCTTATCGCATCATGGACAAGCGGGAAGTTACGCTGGAAGATGAAGACCATATGACTTTCGTGGGTATCGCCTCATTGATGGATCCGCCGCGCAAGGAGAGCGCGCAGGCTGTCGCGGACTGCCAGCGCGCCGGCATGATCCCGGTTATGATCACCGGCGACCACAAAGTCACCGCCTGCAGCATCGCCCGTTCGATCGGCATCTATCATGACGGCGATGAGTGCCTGGATGGCATGGAGCTCAATGCGATGAGCGATGAAGAACTGGATGCACATCTGGAAAAAGTGCGTGTCTACGCGCGTGTCGCACCAGAGCATAAGATCCGCATCGTCGATGCTTGGCAGCGTAAGGGCAAACTGGTCGCGATGACCGGAGACGGTGTCAATGATGCGCCGGCGCTGAAGCAGGCCGATATCGGCATCGCAATGGGCATCACCGGAACGGAAGTCAGCAAGGATGCCGCTACGATGATCCTGACCGATGATAATTTCGCGACGATCATCAAGGCGGTCGCGACCGGACGAAACATCTATGCCAATATCCGCAATGCCATCGTCTATCTGCTCAGCGGAAACCTGTCCGGCATCATTACGGTGCTGGTCGCTACTCTGGCTGCATGGCCGCTGCCGTTTTTGCCGGTGCATCTGCTGTTCATCAACCTGATCACGGATTCCCTGCCGGCATTGGCCATCGGTATGGAGCGTTCTTCCGGCGATGTGCTCAAGGACAAACCGCGTGATCCTTCAGCTGGCATCCTGAACGCGTCAACGATCCGTACGCTGGGCATGCAGGGCATCCTGATCGCGATCGTGACGATCATCGCGTTCGTGCTCGGCATGGGCGTCAACGATGCGACGGCACAGACCATGGCGTTTGCCGTGCTCTGTCTTTCCCGTCTGTTCCATGGCTTCAACTGCCGCAGCGAATACTCGCTGAAGCATATCGGATTGACGAGCAACCGCTACTCTATCGCGGCATTCTTCGCCGGTGCGGCATTGCTGGCCATCATCCTGCTCGTGCCGCAGCTGCACACGCTGTTCTCCGTGACAGTGCTCAACGCTCAGCAGCTGCTGACGATCGTCGGATTGGCCGTGATCCCGACGATCATCATCCAGATCACGAAGATGATCCGCGAGGCATCTGCGCGATAACTGCATATTCAGAGGAGAGGACCAGTGCTTCTCCTCTTTGTGCATTGCAGCAAACGTCATGTGATTTTGGACAAGTTTCTTGTTTTTTTACTGAGTCATGCTATAATGTCACGAAGAAAGGAGCGATGTTATGGGAAACCTGCGGCATACGACGAATGAACTGCTGGTCGGCTTGTTCAATTACATCCTCTATATCGAGGAACGCAATCTGAAAAAGCGCGGTATCGAGCTATCCATGAATGATGTGCATATTCTCGAAAACATAAAGAAGGCGAGCGACAACAGCATGTCGCATATCGCAGCCCGTCTGATGGTGACACAGGGAACGCTTACGACCAATGTCACCAAGCTCATCAACAAAGGCTATGTGGAGCGTTACAAAGACGACAGAGATAAGCGGATCAACCGCCTGCGGATCACAGAAAAGTCCGTACCGATCTTGAAGATCCATGAAGATTTTCATGCGGAGATGGTCGACAAAGCCTTAGGCAAGCTGGATCTGGAAGAAAATGAGCTGTTGAACGAAACGCTGGAAAACATCCTGAAATACTTCAGAGAGGAGTATCGGGAGCAAGCCGGCATCTGAGATATATGGCTGATCAGATCATTCTGGTCAGCTTTTTATATGCAAAAAAGTTAATGTGACATTATTGTTTCCTACATTACATTACTGTTATGCTGATATGATTGACGCAAAAGTTATTCTCTTTTATCATGAAGATGCAGAGAAAAGTCAGGCCCGCTGACGCAAACGCTCTTGATTCATGCGCATGATCCATCAGGGAAAAGAGATATCTGTTGTACAAACACTCTGCATCAGAAAAAGAAAGTAGAGGATATTTTATGAAAAAGCTGAGAAACATGCTTTGTTCCGGAATTGCATCCGCAATGCTTCTGTCTGCTCTTCCTGTCCATGCCGCAAACATGGTCACAACAACTGATGGACATGGTGAAAGTGAAACTGTGGAAGAAACGGTACGCTTCATCAATGAACACAATGACTGGGGAATCGTTAAAGCCAATGGTTCAGTTCAGGTTGGTTCACAGACCGTTGATCTGCTGGTGACATTTCAATCGCCAGAAGCGGCGATGGCTAATTTTAAAAACAAATATGGTGATGAATTAAAACAGATTCAGCGTGACCACGGCTGGGATGTGTTGAATGATGAGAATTACCATGAATATTATCATGCGATTCTTACACAAGGTGATCAGTACTTTTCTGATGAAGAGATCAATACCGTTTATGGGTTCTTCGATCTCTATGAAAACGAAGATCAAAATAAAGAAATGAGAGAAATGGTAACGAAGCTGGTCACTGCGCCATATAAATAGGACCGCGAAGCTTCACTGCAAAAAATCGATTCCATATCTCCTTCCTACAATCAGCCGGTAAGCCGTGCCGCAAGTACGAAAACGGTTCGCTATATCGGAGATATCGATGTGACGAAAGCAACAAATTATGCTAAAAAATACGCGAAAAATGCAAATCCGGCTTATAAGAATTTTATGAGTACTGGTGGTGATTGTACAAATTTTGCTTCACAGATCGCTTATGCCGGCGGCCTGCGTTATGCGCCGGTGTGGCAGCCATATACCAAACCGTGGATCAATGCCAACTCTTTCGGTATCGTATGGGGCAAAAAAGAAAAATCAACCAAGTGGAGCATATTTGTCAAAAAGTTGAAGCCAGGAATGTTCATCGCTGCTGATTTTGGCGGAGATGGAGCATTGGATCATGTTGCATATGTAGCGGCAAATGGATCATCATCTTCGAATAAGTATATTGCACAGCATAGTGCCAAAGCTGAAGGATTTTATTATGCACGTTCTGATTCAACTACATCAAATTGGGATAAAGACTCTAAGAGCCGTGTCCTCTGGATCATCGGCAATAATGGAAGCTAGGAGGATCTGTAATGAGGAATAAGTTCATTTTTGCCTTGTTCATGAGCATATTTGTATTGATCGCAGGCGGCTGCTCGCCTGCGGACAATACCCATGCCATGCGGATGAACTATCAATCTGAATGGTATACAGATGAGGATTTTGAAACCGCGACAGAAATGATGATCGAAAAATTAAAAGAACTGTATCCGGATCGTCAGGTCATCCGGTTTGTGTATGCTGGTGACCAGGCATCTCAATATTACACGAACATCGGTCTGGATGAAGAAGAGAAAAAGAACAATCAGGAACAAAGCATGTATTTCTTTATTCATTTTGAAAAGGTCGGTCAAGATGAATATGACTGTGTTTTCCGCAGAAATGGTCCTGATCAGGAATGGCAGATGTCCGGAATAGGATCAAGCGGAGCAAACCCGCCGATTCCCGATGAGCTGCTTCCGCAGGAAGTCATCAATGCCCGGGAAGAGGTGCAGGAGCGCTTCGTCAATGAATGAATCATCGCATCAGTGATATCGCCAGGCTCAGGCTGAGTTTGGCGTTTTTTTTCTTTTTGATTGAAAAAAATCAACAAATACGATTGTTTAGCGCTTTCTTTAAAAATATGATTTTCTGTTGATGAAAAATTGATATTGATTTTATATTCAAAGTATTTACAACGATCCTTGAAAGGTGTATACTTCCCTCGTAATCTTTGATACTCAAAGTTTTAAGGAGGACATGAAACATGATTGAACAGATCAAAAAAGTGCTGGTTGACGCGCTGAACATCGACGAGGAAACGATTACGCCGGAAGCAAACCTGAAGGATGACCTGGGCATCGATTCTCTTGCGGCCGTAGAGCTGGCGCTTGAGCTGGAGACGGAATTCGACATCCGCATTGAAGATGATGAGCTGGCTAAGCTGGAGACGGTACAGGACATCATCAACATCATTGAGGAAAAACAGAAATAAAAGATCCATGAGCTAAGACTTCTTAGCTCATTTTAAAAAGGAGTGAGGAAAAATGGACACCGCCAAAATCAAGGAAATCATTTCAATCTTCGAATGCTCATCACTGAGCAGCATGCATCTGGAGGCAGATGACATGAAGATCACGCTGAAGAAGGAAGGATCTGCCGCAGTGTCTGCGCCGCTTTCCATTTCTGTTCCGGTGCCGGAAGCCGTTGCACCTGTGCAGGAGCAGCCTGCTGCGCCTGCTGTACAGGGAGAGGCGGTTCGTTCTCCGCTGGTGGGCACGTTCTATGCCGCACCGGGAGCCGGGGCCAAGCCGTATGTGGAAGTCGGCAGCACGGTGAAGGAAGGGGACATCCTGTGCATCATCGAAGCGATGAAGGTGATGAACGAGATCCACGCGCCGCGTGCCGGCGTGATCAAGGAAATCAGGGCGAAAGATGGCGACATGGTTCAGTTCGATGAAGAACTGATGGTCATCGGTGATTAAATGATCTCCAAGATCCTGATCGCTAACCGCGGAGAGATCGCGGTGCGCATCATCCGCACATGCAAGGAGATGGGCATCCGCACCGTGGCGGTCTATTCCACGGCTGACCGTGATGCTCTGCATGTGCAGCTGGCGCATGAATCGGTGTGCATCGGCGGCCCGCGGCCGGCGGAAAGCTATCTGAACATGAATGCCCTGATCCAGGCAGCCTGCAGCACCGGATGTGACGCCATTCATCCGGGCTTCGGCTTCCTGAGCGAAAATCCGCAGTTTGCCCGTCTGGTGGAGCAGTGCGGGCTGATCTTCATCGGCCCCAAGGCAGATGTCATCGAGAAGCTGGGCAATAAGTCCATGGCTCGTCAGATGATGCAGGAAGCCGGTGTGCCGGTCGTGCCCGGCAGCAAGCAGATCATCTCCACGGTGGAAGAAGGACGGCAGCTGGCTGAGCAGATCACTTATCCTCTCATCATCAAGGCGGCCAACGGCGGCGGGGGACGCGGCATGCGCATCGTTCGCAGCGAGGATGAGCTTGAGCATGCGTTTTACAGCGCCAAGAGCGAGGCCAAGGCCTGCTTCGGCGATGATGATGTCTATATGGAAAAGTATATCGAGCATCCCAAGCATGTGGAGGTGCAGGTGCTGGCCGATGAGTTCGGCAATGTCGTGCATCTGTATGAGCGTGACTGCAGCTTCCAGCGCCGCAATCAGAAGATGATCGAGGAAGCACCGTGTCATGTGCTCGATGAAGAGACGAGACAGCGGATGTTCGCCGACGCGATCCGCGCCTGCCAGTATGTAGGCTATACTTCTGTAGGAACGATCGAGTTTTTGCTGGCGGCGGATGGCAGCTATTATTTCATGGAAATGAACACGCGCATCCAGGTCGAGCATCCGATCACGGAACAGATCTGCGGCATCGACATCGTGAAGTATCAGATCCGTGTAGCGGATCATCAGCGGCTTGGCCTGAAGCAGGAGGACATCCATGCCAATGGCTATGCGCTGGAATGCCGCATCAACGCCGAGAACATCCATCGTGACTTTGCGCCTTCCCCGGGCAAGATCACGTTCATGAATCTGCCCTGCGGACGCGGGGTGCGTGTGGAGACCGCGGTATATAATGGGTATACCATTCCTCCTTATTATGATTCCATGATCGCCAAGATCATCACGTTTGCCCCGACGCGTCTGGAGTGCATCAAGAAGATGCGCATCGCGCTGGAGGAGCTGATCATTGACGGTGTGGAGACCAATATCGAATTTCATTATCTGGTGCTGCATCAGCGCCAGTTCATCGAAGGGACTTATGATACCGGATATGCCCAGGAGTTTATCGAGGAGCTGAAAGAAAATGGAGAATTTATTTAAGAAACGGCAGGATCGCCTGCACGTCTTTGAGAAATTCCGCAACCCGCAGAGCAAGCCGCAGGAACCAAAGGAGATCCCTGATTATGTGTTCAAGAACTGTGAGCGCTGCGGAGAGAACATCCCTTATATGGAACTGCAGAAATCGCTGTATGTCTGCCCGCGGTGCGGCTGTCACATGAAGATCAGCGCCCGTGAGCGCATCCGTCAGCTGCTGGACGAGGGATCGTTCCGGGAACGGGATGCGCTGGTGGAAAGCCAAAACGAAGATCAGTTCGTCGGTTATGAAGAGAAGCTGGATAAGGCAAAGACGGCGACGGGCATGCATGAGGCCGTCATCTGCGGTTCGGGGACGATCATGGGCTATGGCATCGCCATCGCGGTGATGGATTCCCGCTTCATGATGGGCAGCATGGGCCATGTGGTCGGAGATAAGATCGCGCGGCTCATCGAATATGCGGATCGCAGGCATCTGCCGCTGCTCATCAGCTGCACCAGCGGCGGCGCACGCATGCAGGAGGGCATCGTATCGCTGATGCAGATGGCCAAGACGAGCGCGGCGTTGAAGCGCTTTGGCGAGCATGGCGGATTTTATATCAGCCTGCTCACGCACCCGACGACGGGCGGGGTCAGCGCCAGCTTTGCGATGCTGGGCGATGTGATCCTGGCTGAGCCGGATGCGCTGGTCGGATTCGCCGGCCGCCGCGTCATCGAGAAGACCGTCAACGAGGTGCTCCCTCCTGAGTTCCAGCATGCGGAATTCATGATGGAGAAGGGCTTTGTCGACCGGATCGTCGAGCGCAAGGACATGCGCAGGACGGTGGCAGACCTGATCATGCTGCATGGAGGGAAACGCGTATGAGTCTGATGGAAAAAGAGCAGCAGCTCTCACAGCTGCAGGAACAGCTGGAACAGCACCAGGATGATGCGGCGCGCCGCATGCAGCTGGCGCATGAGATCAAGGAGCTGCAGGAAGAAATGTATCAGGATCTGAGTGCCTGGGACAGGGTCTATCTGGCCCGTCATCCGCGCCGGCCAAAGGCGCAGGATTATCTGAAGCGGCTGTTTCATACATTTTATGAACTGCATGGCGATCGCTGTTATGGCGATGACCGCGCCATCATCGGCGGGATCGCCATGTTTGAGCAGACGCCGGTCACGGTCATCGCTCAGGCCAAGGGGCGCGATCTGCAGGAAAACATGAAGCGCAACTTCGGCATGCCTAATCCGGAAGGCTATCGCAAGGCGCTTCGCCTGGCCAAGGAAGCGGAGAAGTTCCACCGTCCGATCATCACGTTCGTGGATACTTCCGGCGCTTATCCGGGCAAGGGCGCGGAGGAGCGCGGACAGGCCGAAGCGATCGCGCAGTGTCTGTATACGTTCTCTGACCTGCAGACGCCGATCATCTGCATCGTCCTTTCCGAAGGCGGCAGCGGCGGCGCATTGGCGCTCAGCGTGGGCGACCGCCTGGTCATGCTGGAGAATGCGGTCTACTCGATCCTTTCTCCGGAAGGCTTTGCCAGCATCTTGTGGAAAGACGGCAGCCGGGCCAAGGAAGCGGCCGAGGTCATGAAGCTGACAGCGCATGATCTGATGGACAAGGGCATCCTGGATGCGGTCATCGAGGAGCCGCTGGGCGGTGCGCAGAATGATATCGAGGCGGTGTGCGAACGGCTGCGCACGTATATCCATGCTTCGCTGGAGGAGCTGCAGAAGGCCAAGATGCCTGCTCTGCTTGCGCAGCGCTATGAAAAATACCGGAATATCGGAGTGATCTGAGATGAGAAAGATAGAAGTCATGGGGAGCGGGTATGCCCGCCCTCAACACAGAATAGATAATCAGGATCTGGAGACGATCCTGGATACGAGCGATGAGTGGATCGTGCAGCGCACGGGGATCCACAGCCGTTATGTGAGCACGGAGGAGACCACCAGCATGCTGGCGGCACGGGCGGCGCAGGCCGCGCTGGACAATGCCGGTGTGGACAAGGAAGCGATCGCGCTGCTCATCGTAGCGACGCTCAGCGGCGATCAGCCGATGCCCTCGACCGCCTGTCTGGTGCAGGAGCAGCTGGGCATGATGGATCAGGACCTCATGGCCTTTGATCTCAACGCGGCATGCAGCGGCTTCCTCTTTGCGCTGCAGTGTGCCAGCGCCATGCTGGAGGATGGACAGTGCGCGCTGATCATCGGTGCGGAAAACCTGTCCAAGGTCATCGACTGGACGGATCGCGGAACGAGCATCCTGTTTGGCGATGGTGCCGGCGCCATGATCATCCGCAAGGGCGCTCAAGGCAAGGAAAGCTGGCATTTCGCCCGCAGCAAAGGCGATCCTAACCGTGTGCTCGACATCCCGGGCAAGACGCTGAGCGATGTGCCCTGCCGCAATGTGGCAGAGCATTACCGCTATCTGAGCATGGATGGCCGCGAGGTGTTCCGCTTTGCGGTCGGCGCCATGCAGGAAGCCATCGAGGAAGTGCTCAAGCGGGCCGGAAAGACGATCGACGAAGCGGATCTGATCATCCCGCATCAGGCCAATATCCGCATCCTGGCTGCAGTTGCCCGCCATATGGGTCTGCCGATGGAGCGCTTCTTCGTCAATCTGGATGAATTTGGAAACACTTCGGCTGCCAGCGTGCCGATCGCCTTCGCACAGGCGATGGAACAGGGCAGGCTGAGCAAAGGAATGAATGTGATCCTGGTGGGATTCGGCGGAGGTCTGACTTACGGCGCATCCTGGCTGGAACTGTAAGGAGAGAGAATATGCTGTTAAATCAAATGTTTGAGATCAAGTATCCTGTCATTCAGGGCGCGATGGCCAATATTGCCACCGCTGAATTTGCCGCCAGTGTATCCAATGCCGGCGGAATGGGCATCATCGGCACCGGCGCGATGAATGTCGAACAAGCCAGAGAGGCGATCCGCAAATGCCGTTCGCTCACCGATAAGCCATTCGGCGTCAATGTCATGATGATGAATCCGTATACGAAGGAGCTCATGGAGATGATCGCTGAGGAAAAGGTGGCGCTCGTGACGACGGGCGCAGGCAATCCGGGCGTCTACATGAAGATGCTCAAGGAGAGCGGCGCACGCGTGTTCCCGGTCGTGCCCAGCGTAGCCATGGCGATCCGCATGGAGCGCAGCGGCGCAGACGGCCTGATCGTGGAAGGCGGAGAGGCCGGCGGTCATGTCGGAGAACAGACGACCATGGCGCTGCTGCCGCAGGTCGTGGATGCCGTAAGCATCCCGGTCGTCGCTGCCGGCGGCATCGCGGACAGCCGCGGCTTTGCGGCCGCGCTGTGCTTAGGCGCCATCGGCGTGCAGGTGGGCACTTGCCTGCTGGTATCCGAGGAATGCCCGATCCACGAGAATTATAAGAATGCGGTCATCAAGGCGAAAGATACCGACACGGTCGTGACCGGAAGGAGCCTGAATTCTCCGGTGCGGATCTTGAAGAACCCGATGAGCCGTCAGTATATCAAGCTGGAGGCCGAGGCTGCCAGCCGCGATGAGCTCGAAAAGCTGACGCTGGGCGGACTGCGCCGAGCGGTGTTTGAGGGCGACATGAAGACCGGTTCCGTGATGATGGGACAGATCGCCGGACTGTGCAAGGAGATCCGTCCGCTGAAGGACATCCTGGACAGCCTGGTCAGCGATATCCCATCTGTGCTCGCACATGCAGAACAGGCACTGGAGGAAAGCAGATGATAAAACCGGCCGACCTGAACGGCCGTATCTTGGAAGTGCCCATCATTCAGGGCGGAATGGGGGTAGGAGTCTCCCTTTCCTCGCTTGCCGGGCATGTGATGAAAGAAGGGGGCATGGGCGTCATCAGCGCTGCCCATCCAGGGTATGCCCGACAGGATTTCCGTCAGGACAGCATCCATGCCAACGGTGAAGCGCTGAAGGAGGCGTGCGCCAAGGCCAGAGCGATCAGCGGAGGACGCGGCTTGCTCGGCGTGAACATCATGGTGGCTTCCACGGATTATGACACATATGTAAAGGCGAGCGTGGAAGCTGGCGCAGACGCGATCATTTCGGGTGCGGGGCTGCCGCTGCATCTGCCTTCATTGGTGGAAGGCAGCGACATCCTGCTTGCGCCGATCATCTCCAGCGCCAAGGCAGCCAAGCTCGTGCTGCGTTACTGGGATTCCCACTATGGACGCACGCCGGACTTCATCGTCATCGAAGGCAGCGAGGCCGGCGGCCACCTCGGATTTCGCAAAGAAGACCTGGAGGCAGGCACATGCCAGCCGCTGGAGGAGATCCTCACAGAGGTGAAGCAGGTGTGTGTGCCTTATGTGGAAAAATATGGAAGGGACATCCCGCTGTTTCCTGCCGGCGGCATCTATGATGGCGCCGATATCGCCCGCATGATGAAGCTGGGCGCTGCCGGCGTGCAGATGGCCACACGCTTCATCGCCACAGATGAATGTGACGCGAGCGATGCGTTCAAGCAGGCGGTGATCAACTGCCGCAAGGAAGACATCACGCTGGTCAAAAGCCCGGCAGGCTTGCCGGGAAGGGCGTTGAACAACCGGTTCGCCCAAAAGGTGCAGGGACAGATGATCTCGATGAGCAATTGCCTGCACTGCATGAAGTCATGTGATCCGAAGCATACGCCATACTGCATCAGCGAGGCGCTGATCCGCGCGGTCAGCAAAGATGCGGAGGATGGCATCGTCTTCGTCGGCGCCAATGCCTGGCGGGTGGATCGCATGATGCATGTCAGCGAACTGATGAAGGAACTGATCACGGGCACAGAGGAAGCCCTGAAGGAGAACTGAGATGAAGATCGGATTTTTATTTGCCGGCCAGGGATCACAGCATCCCGGCATGGGAAAAGATTTCTATGAACAATATGATGCGGCGCGCCGTCTGTATGACAGCATCGATATCGATATTCCGGTAAAGGAGCTTTGCTTCAACGGCACGCAGGAACAGCTCAACGATACGGCTGTCGCTCAGCCGTGCATCCTGGCGACATCCAGCGCCATCGCGGCGGTGCTCAGCGAAAAGGGCATCCACGCGGATGTGGCTGCCGGACTGAGCCTGGGCGAATATTCGGCGCTGGCTTATGCCGGGGTGTTCACGCCGCAGGAAGGCGCGAAGCTGGTGCGTCAGCGCGGCAAGATCATGGCGGCGGCGCTGCCGGAGGGCACCAGCGGAATGGCCGCCGTGCTCAACACGGAGGAGAGCGTCATCGCTGAGGTCTGCGCGGAAGTGAAGGAGATCGGCGTCTGTGAGATCGCCAACTACAACTGTCCGGGACAGATCGTCATCAGCGGACAGAAGGAAGCGGTCGCCGCGGCGAGCGAAAAGCTGAAGGCGCGCGGCGCGCGGCGCGTGATCCCGCTGCAGGTGAGCGGCGCGTTCCACACCTCATTGCTCAATGAGGCGAGCGTGCAGCTGCGCGAAGTGCTGGATACGTATGCGTTTGGCGAAGAAGAGATCCCGGTCATCAATAACGTGAGCGGAAAAGTCGAAACGCGTGATCTGCGCGAGGTGCTGCAGGAACAGATCTGCCACAGCGTGCACTTCACCCAGTCGCTGCAGGCGATGATCGATATGGGCGTGGAGCTCTTCATCGAGATCGGCCCGGGACATGCGCTGAGCGGATTCGTGCGCAAGACGACAAAGGAGGTCCCGGTCTATCATATCGATACGACAGAGGACCTGGAGAAGGTGCTGAAGGAGGTTTGTCCGGATGGAAACTAAGACTGCGCTGGTGACCGGCGCCGGCAGAGGCATCGGCAAAGCGATCGCCCTGGCGCTCGCTGCGGAAGGCTATCAGATCGTCGTCAATTACAATGGCAGCGAGGAAGCTGCGAACGAAGTCGTCGCCCTGTGTGAGGAAAAGGGCGTGAAGGCGATGGCATACCGCTGCAATGTGGCAGACTATGCGGCCGTGGAGCAGATGATGAACGATGTCGTGAAGGAAATGGGCAGCATCGATGTGCTGGTCAACAATTCCGGCATCACCAAAGACGGTCTGCTGCTGCGGATGAAGGAAGAAGATTTCGACCGTGTCGTCGAGGTCAACCTGAAGGGATGCTTCAACTGCATCCGCCATGTGGCGCGCATCATGATGAAGCAGCGCCACGGTTCGATCATCAACATGTCCAGCGTGGTCGGATTATCCGGCAACATCGGACAGGCGAACTATGCCGCCAGCAAGGCCGGCATCATCGGACTGACCAAGTCCACGGCCAAGGAGCTGGCAGCCAGGGGAATCCGCGTCAACGCGATCGCACCGGGCTTCGTGGAGACGGAGATGACGAAGGTGCTCAGCGAAGAGGCGCGTCAGGCGGCCATGAGCATGATCGCCATGAAGCGGTTTGCCAGCACGGATGATATCGCCGATCTGGCAGTGTTCCTGGCATCGGACAAGAGCAGCTACATCACCGGACAGGTGATTTCGGTCGATGGCGGAATGGCCATGTAGGAGGTAAACATGAAACGCAGAGTTGTAGTGACGGGCATGGGTGCTGTTTCACCCATCGGCAACACCGCTGCCGAGCTGTGGCAGGGCATCCGGGAAAACAAGTGCGGCATCGATGCGATCACGCATTTTGACACCGCTGAGTATAAGGTCAAGCTCGCGGCAGAGGTGAAGGATCTGGATATGGAGCAGTACTTCAGCAAGCGCGAGCTGAAGTTCAATGACCGCTTCACCCAGTTTGCGCGCATCGCGGCCAAGCAGGCGATGGCAGACAGCGGGCTGAATACGGAAGAAGAGGATATGGAGCGCTTCGGCGTGCTGATCGGTTCGGGCATCGGCGGCATCGAGACGATCGAGACGGCACAGAAAAACATGGAGAGCAGAGGGCCGAGCCGTGTCTCTCCGTTCTTCATCCCGATGACGCTCATCAATCTGGCAGCCGGCACGGTCGCTATCGACTGGGGCTGCAAAGGGCACTGCTCCTCCACGGTAACGGCATGTGCCGCCGCCAGCAACGCGATCGGTGAAGCATTCCATAAGATCCGGGACGGCTATGAGGACATCATGCTGGCAGGCGGCAGCGAAGCGGCCATCACGCCGCTGGCCATCGCGGGCTTCATGTCCATGCGCGCCCTGTGCGAGGGCGAGGACAAGACGCGCGCCAGCATCCCGTTCGATCAGGAACGTCATGGCTTCGTCATGGGCGAAGGCGCCGGCATCCTGGTGCTGGAGGAATATGCGCACGCCAAGGCGCGCGGCGCCCATATCTACGGCGAGATAATCGGCTATGGCGCGACCTGCGATGCTCACCACATCACCGCTCCGCTGGAAGATGGCAGCGGCGGCGCCAGAGCGATGGTACAGGCGGTGAAGGACGCCGGCCTGAAGCCGGAGGACATCGACTACATCAACGCACATGGCACGAGCACCCCGCTCAACGACCGTACGGAGACAGCAGCCGTCAAGCTGGCGTTCGGCGAGCACGCGCATCATCTGGCGATGTCTTCTACGAAGTCCAACACCGGTCATCTGCTGGGGGCAAGCGGCGCCATCGAAGCGATCATCACCTTGAAGGCATTGGAGGAAAACTACATTCCTCCGACCATCAACTATGCCAAGCCGGATGCGGACTGCGACCTGGACATCGTGGCCAATGAGGGCCGGGAAGCAGACCTGCGCTATGCGATGAGCAATTCGCTGGGCTTCGGCGGACATAATGCTTCGCTGGTATTTGCGAAATGGGAGGAGTAATCCATGGTATACAATTCCAATGACATTCAGAAGATCATCCCGCACCGTTATCCGTTCCTGCTGGTCGATCAGATCGACAGCATCGGGGAAGATGGCACGAGCATCGTCGGTCATAAGTGCGTGAGCGCCAATGAGATGCAGTTTCTGGGGCATTTCCCGCAGCAGCATCTGATGCCGGGCGTGCTCATCGTGGAGGCGCTGGCGCAGACCGGCTGCGTGCTTCTGCTCTCCCGTGAAGAGAACAAGGGCAAGATCGGCGTATTTGCCGGCATCAACAAGATGCGTTTCCGCCGCATGGTCATCCCTGGTGATGTCCTGAAGCTGGAAGTGAAGCTCACCAATCAGCGCGCCGGCATCTATTTTGCCGATGTGTGCGCCAGCGTGGATGGCGAAGTGGCCGCCCGCGGCGAGATCATGTGCGCGCTGAGCGACGCAAAATAAGCTACTGAAAGGACCGTGATAACATGACGCCATTTCAGATACTGAGAGTGGCACATCTTCTGCCGGGAGCGTGGATCATCTCCCGCCGCCGCAGCATGGACGAATGGGAAAAGAATTACCGCGTGCTGCAGAGATACAGCCGCAAGGCCATCAAAGCGTTCGGCTTCGAGCTGCATGTGCAGGGAGCGGAGGAACTTCCGACGCAGGGCCCGCTGTTCTTTGTCTCTAATCATCAGGGGACGCTGGATCCTGCGCCGATCGTGGCCAGCTGTCCGATCCCCCTCGCGTTCATCTCCAAGAAGGAAAATGAAAGCATCCCGCTGCTGGGACGGTGGGCGCAGCTCATCGGCACGATCCATTTTGACCGGGAGACCAGAGAGGGCAATGTGCATATGCTCAGAGAGAGCGCGCGCAGGCTGAAGCAGGGCAAGAACCTGCTCATCTTTCCGGAAGGCACGCGCTCCAAGGGGGATGAGATGCATGCGTTCAAGATGGGATCGCTGCAGCCGGCCTATATGGGCAAGGCCGCCATCGTCCCGGTCACGCTGAAGCATTGTTATGCCCTGGATGAGAAAAAGAGCCATATCCGCAGTATCAGCGTCATCTACGGGAAGCCGATCCCGTATGAAGAGTATGGAAAGATCAAGCAGGAAGAGCTGCTGACGCGCCTGCACGATGAGATCCAGAGGAATGTCTATGCGCGCTGAACTGAGCCGTGAGGAAAAGCTGAACGTCCTGACCCACGGCGTCATGGCCGCCGCCTTCATCATCTGGATGTGCATCGGCGTGCCGCAGACATGGGCGGCGCAGGGCACGGTGGCCGGCGTCGGCATCCTGATCTTCTTTTTGTGCATGATCTGCATGTTCACGGCGTCTGCGCTGTATCACGCCATGCCGGCGGGATCGGCCGCAAAGGATGTCCTGCACATCTTTGACCACATCTGCATCTATCTGGCGATCGCTGGCAGCTATACGCCGGCAGTCATCGCCATCATGGATGGCTGGATGAAGATCGGCCTCCTCGTGTTCCAGTGGGGAATGGTCATCATCGGCATCTTCTATAAGATCTTTGCCAAGCGCAAGAACAGCAAGCTGTCCTTGGCGATCTACCTGTGCATGGGATGGAGCGTGATCATCCTGCTTCCGCAGCTGATCCAGCGCGCTTCGCTGCCTTTTCTGCTCTATGTGGCAGCCGGCGGCATCGCCTACAGCGTCGGCGCGTTCATCTATGCGAAGAAGCCGTTTCCTTATGCCCATGTCATCTGGCACCTTTTCGTGGCTGTTGCCGGCATCCTGCAGGGCATCGCTTTCCTTTATTATTTATATTGAGTTTCTTGCCCGGGCGTACCGGGCTTTTTCGTTATTGAAGATCCGAAGATCATGTTTTCTGGGAAATCGCTGATCAGTGAAAAAATGCCTCTCTTCTGATCGAAGAAAGGCAAGGGTCATCGGGAAGAGATGGGGCGTATGCTGATCTCGCCGCTGCACAGGTATTTTTTCTCGCTGCCGCAGCGGATGAGGAGACGGCCTTGTTCGTCGATGTCCTCGGCAAAGGCTTCATATGTTCCATGCGGCTCTTTGACGAGGATGGGCTGATTGATGACGCAGGAGCATGCACGGTATGCCTGCATGTATTTTGGATCGTCCAGGTGGCGGAGACAGTCGTCGATCTGCCGCAGCAGCGCGCTGATCAGCAGATCCATGGAAGGCGGGGCAGGGCTGAAGTCAGCGATGGCGCCCGGGCGGTTGCCCGTCATGTCCGGAAAGTCCTGGGAGAAGACGTTGACACCGAAGCCGATGATGAGCGCTTCAGTGCGTTCCTTGGTGCGCAGCGCTTCGCACAGGATCCCGGCGATCTTGTATCCGCGGCAGTACAGGTCATTGACCCATTTGATCTGGGTGAGCAGACCGCAGCTTTCCATAACGGCGCGCTGCAGCGCCAGGGCGCTGAGCGCCGTCACTTTGTTCAGCTGCGCCGTGCTTTGCTCTTGTTTCAACAAGATGGAGAGATATAGCCCCCGGTCCTTGGCCGAGTGAAATATGCGGCCGTTGCGGCCTCTTCCGGCAGTCTGTTCCCTGGCGATCAGCACGCTGCGATCCGCGCATCCCTCCACGTGTGTCTTGAGCCAGGTGTTGGTGGAATCCAGCGAATCTGCTGTGGGGAGCATCGTCCATCCGCGAGGCATCCCGGCCTGGTTAGTTTCCATCGCTATCCCTCCTGTGTTTTCCTCATCTTAACAGAAGCGGCGCATCCCGTAAAGTGAAAACGGCTTCATTTCACAAGCAGGATGCGTATATTTGCATAGATGATGCGGAAAATAGACGTTGACGGAAAAAGTGTATGTTTTGCGTGACTTTTTACTGGAATTTTGAATGGACAGGAGTATAATATGAACCGGAAATGAACAAGATAGCATTCGTTGGTTTCCTCATGTTGACTTTGCCATGCGACTATGATAAAGTCTTACCGTTGAATAAGCGGTGGAGTCTGTCATAAAGCGTAAGCTTTATTTATTCAATGCTTTTCTTATTGAATGAAAAGACAGCCTCGTTGCCGGCTGTCTTTTTTTGACAGCGAAGGAGTTTGTTATGGGCAATGTATTGCAACGCGCGAAAAAACTGATCTCGAACTCATCCCCGCCGCAGCTGCTGTCCGCAGGTTTTGCGGCTGTTATCTTAATAGGGGCGCTGATCTTGATGCTTCCGATCTCGGTCAGGGATGACGCGACGGTCAGTTTTATCGACGCACTCTTTACTTCAACCAGTGCCGTCTGTGTGACGGGACTGATCGCCATCGACACTGCCGATCACTTTACTGTGTTCGGACGGACCGTGGTCGCGGCGCTGATCCAGATCGGCGGGCTCGGCGTGACATGCGTCGGCGTCACCTTGATCTTGGCGGCGGGAAAACGTATCGGCCTGAAGGCCAGGCAGCTGATCAAGGAATCCTGGAACGTGAGCACCTACGGCGGGCTCGTCAAGCTCGTCAAGTCGGTGCTGAAGCTGACCTTGCTGTTTGAGGGCGTGGGCGCCCTGCTCAGCTTCATCGTATTCGTGCAGGATTATCCGCCCATGGATGCCCTTGGCATCGCATTGTTCCATTCTGTGGCGGCGTTCAACAACTCGGGCTTTGATGTGCTGGGCGGCTTGCAGAACCTGATCCCGTATCAAAATGATGTCTTGCTCAATCTGGTGACGGCAGGGCTGATCATCTTTGGCGGTATCGGTTTTCTGGTCATCATGGAAGTTTGGCGCAAGCGCAGCTTTCGCAAGCTCACGCTGCATTCTAAGGTGGTCATCACGGTGACCGGCTTCTTGATCGTCATCGGTACGATCGGTCTGAAGCTGACCGAAGACATCACATGGCTCGGCGCATTCTTTCACAGTGTTTCGGCCCGTACGGCTGGATTTTCCACATATCCGCTGGGCACCTTTACGAATGCAGGCTTGTTCATCCTGGTGATCCTGATGTTCATCGGTGCTTCCCCGGGCTCTACCGGCGGCGGTATCAAGACGAGCACCATCTTCGTGATCTTCAGCGCGATCCGCCGCACCATGAAGAACGGGCACTGTGTGGCATTCAAGCGCCGCATCGAAGATAAGACGATCATGCAGGCATTCATCGTGCTGATCATGTCACTGTTCGTCGTCTGTCTCGGCACGATGCTGCTGTGTGTGGCGGAACCTGAATATTCCTTCATGCAGCTGCTGTTCGAATGCGTTTCCGCGTTCGGTACGGTCGGATTGTCCACCGGCATAACTTCCGAGCTGGGCGTCATCGCCAAGATCATCCTGATCCTGACGATGTTTACCGGACGTCTGGGCGTCATGACCATCGCTACCCTGGGTACCTTCAAGGAACCGGGCACCGCAGTATACACAAGTGAGGATATTTCCATCGGATAGGAGAAAACATATGAAGAAAAATGCAATCGCTGTTATCGGTCTGGGCAGATTTGGCATGCCGCTGGCCAAGAAGCTCGCAGAAGCCGGAAAAGAAGTCATCGGTGTCGATATGGATGAGGAGCGCGTCAAGGAATTTCGTGAATTCAGCGAATACGCGTTTGTCGCCAAGAAACTGTCAAAAGAGGTGCTGATCGAGATCGGGATCCAGAATTGTGATATGGTTGCCGTCTGTATCGGCAGCAAAGTCGAAACCAGCATCTTGGTCACGCTGAACGTGCTCAATCTGGGCGTGCCGGTCATCTCCAAGGCGACCAGCGCGGAACAGGGCGAGGTGCTTGCCAAGCTGGGCGCTACCGTTGTTTATCCTGAAAGGGACATGGCGCTGCGCATCGCCAAGCGCATCCTGCGCAAGAATCTCGTGGACTTCCTGCCGATCGGCAAGGACATCGAGATCATCGAGATCGAAGTCAGTGACCGCATGGTCGGCAAGACGATCGTCGATATGGATCTGCGCAGACGCTATTCGCTGAATGTCATCGCGATCCATCACGAAGAACAGATCGAGACAGATGTCCGGCCGGACTGCCGCCTGTGCCATGGCGATACGATCACCGTGATCGGAAAGGAAGAAAACGTGACGCGTTTCGCTGACGATTACTCGTAAACGCGTTACAGGAAACGGAGGTGTTTTGCAGTGGAAAAAATGATCAGAGACATTGTAGACGCTGACCGGGAAGCACGCCTGCGTCTGCTCGAGAAACAGAAGGAAAAAGACAACATCCAGTCTTTGATCCGTGAGGAACGGGAAAGCATCAAGGCAAAGTATCTGCAGGACGCGAAAGAACGCGTTCGCAAGAAACGCGAGGAGCTGCAGGCGCAGCTGACCCGCCAGGAAGAGATAGAAAATAAGCGTTACGAGAACACTGCTGCGCAGCTGCAGCAGCAGTTTGACGGCAGCCGCGAAGAGTGGGTCCGCAAGCTCGTCACGCATTGTCTTGACGCCGACTGAGCGAGGAAAAGAAAGGAGGGAGGTCTATGGCCAGAGCCAATGCCATCGCGGCAAAGGTGAGAAGCCTGCATGGAGAGCAGCTTGATGAACGCGATTACGCCGAGCTCTTAAGCAGGCGCAACGTGCCTGAGATCGCGGCGTACCTGAAAAATGAGACCCATTACAAGTACGCGCTGCGGGATGTGCGCGAGAACAACGTGCACCGCGGGCAGCTGGAAGACCTTCTGCGCAAAGATGTGTTCCGCGAAGTGATCAAGCTCTATCGCTATGCGGACCGCAAGGAGGCCGCCTATTATCATCTCTACATTGAAGAAAATGAGATCAAGGTGATCCTGGAAACGCTGCGCATGATGATCAGCGGACGCTATGATGACGCCATCATCCAGCTGCCGCTCTTTCTGAAAGAATTTGCCAGCTTCGATCTGATGAAGATCGGTGCTGTGCGCTGCTTCGACGACATGCTGGATGTCTTGGCAAAGACACCATACGCATTGCTGCTCGCACCCTATCGCCAGCCGAAAGGGGAGGAGAACGACATCAGTTATACCGCATGCGAGCATGCGCTGATGAAGCATTACTATACGAAGGTAATGCGCACCATCGACAAAATTGCAAAAGGAAAGCTTCAACGTGACCTGCGCGAGCTGCACGGAATGGATATCGATCTGAAGAACATGGAGATCATTTACCGGCTGAAGCATTATTACCATGCCTCAGGCGACGTGATCCGTGATTCGCTTTATCCTTTTTTCACTCATGTGAATTCCGGGCAGCTGGAAGAGATGATCGCCGCGCAGGATGATCGCTCGCTGCTGAAGCTGATCCGATCCACATGGTATCATCTTGATATTCCCGACGAAGCGGAAGTAGATATCGGGTGGTATATGGACGCGCTGCGCTTTCAGACATCAAAGCGCAGGCTGTACTACGCTCAACAAGCATCTGTCATGTTCGGCGCGTATATCGTGCTGCAGCGCACCGAGCTGGCCAATGTGACCCGCGTGATCGAAGGCATCCGTTATCAGGTGCCTGCCGAGCGGATCAAGAGCATGCTGATCTACTGAGCGTAAGTGAAAGGAGAATTACGATGGCAATTGCAAAAATGAAACTGATCACCATCAGTGCCGAAAAAGAGCATCTGCTGGATGTTCTGCAGAAGTTCATCGATCTGGATTACTTTCATCCTGAACCGGCCAGCAAGTTCATTGACAGCGTGCACGGACTGAGCAGCATGGATGAAGAGAATCCTGTGGCAGAGCTCAGCGCTCGCTTTCAGGAAATCTGTTCCGACATGGGATTGGAAGCATTGGAAGCCGCTGATGTGCGACGCCGTGACTACGATATGCAGAGGATCCGCGATTATATCGAAAAGATCGATCAGAAGTATGAGAATGCAGTCAGCGTGAAAAAAGATCTGCAGACTGTGATCCAGGAAAACGAGGACGCCTTGGTTCAGGTGCGCAACATCGAAAGCATCGACCTGAATCTGGATGATCTCTTTGAATGCCGCTACATCAAGATCCGTTTCGGACGGCTGCCTTTGGACAGTGTGAAGAAGCTGCAGTATTATCGCAACCGTCCCTTTGTGTTCAAGTCATTCAGCCAGGATGATACTTACAGCTGGTGTCTGTATATGACCACACAGAAATATGAGGGAGATGTGGACAACATGTTCTCCTCTCTGTACTTTGAACGGATCCGCATTCCGGAGTTCGTGCATGGCACACCGGAAAAAGCGCAGGAAACGCTGCAAGATGAGATCGACAGCGACCGCAGGCAGCTTCAGCATGTGGAAGAAGTCATCGCGTCGCTGAAAGCAGAGTGCAGCGAAAACTTTGCGAAGATCCGCGGTGAGCTGAATTTCCTCAACCGGATGCACAGCGCCCGAAAATATGTCGTCGGCCTTGGAGAGCGTTTCTCCATTACCGGCTTTATCGATGCCGCAGACGTAGAGCGGCTCAAGGATACCTTTAGCGAACTGAAGGAGGTGGAGATCGAAGTGCGTCCGGCACACAGTGACAAGCGGCTGGACCCTCCGACGAAACTGAAGAATGGGTGGTTTGCCAGGCCATTCCTGATGTTCGTGGAAATGTATGGCATTCCGGACTATGACGGGATCGATCCGGTGCCCATCGTGGCCCTGACCTATTCCTTGTTGTTCGGAATCATGTTTGGAGACGTCGGCCAGGGCATCGTGGTGATCCTGGCAGGTCTTTTGCTGAGCAAATGGAAGGGCATGAAGCTGGGAGAAGTGATGATGCGCATCGGCATCTTCTCCACGATCTTCGGCTTTGTCTTTGGTTCCGTATTCGGAAACGAGACCATGCTCGACCCGCTCTATCACGCTTTGCTGGGAATTGACGGAAGGCCGATCAACGTCATGTCCAGCGACTTCATTCTCGTGCTGCTGATGATCGCAGTCGGCATCGGCGCCGTGCTGAACTTGTTCTGTATGGTGCTCAATATGCGTCTGCAGCTGCGCCGGAAAAATATGGGTGAATTTCTCTTTTCGCAAAACGGAGCGGCCGGATTTATCTTTTACAGCTCAGTCGTGGCTGCTGCTGCGCTCTTCGTTGCCGGAATCAATGTATTGAACCCGATATATATCGTGATCCTCATCGTGCTGCCGTTGCTCTGTGTGTTCCTCAAGGAACCGCTGACCCGCAAGCTGCACAAAGAGGCCATGTTTCCAGAAGGCTTCGGCGCCTTCTTCATGGAAGGCTTCTTCGAGCTCTTCGAAGTCTGCCTTTCCTATGTGACCAATACCATCTCTTATCTGCGTGTGGGCGGATTCGTCCTCTCTCATGCCGGCATGATGATGGCCGTCACGATGATCATGGGAATGTGCTCCGGCGTCGCCGCCGCGGCAGTCGGAATATTTGGAAACGTCCTGGTCATGTGCCTGGAAGGTCTCGTTGTTGGAATTCAGGCACTGCGTCTTGAATTTTATGAAATGTTTTCCCGATATTTCGAGGGAAACGGCACTGCGTTCCGCACTATGGAACAAATTGGATGATAGGAGGAAAAGATTATGTTGTTAAGTCCACTTGAATTACTGATGCCCGCTGTCATGCTCATTTTGATTTTTCTGCCATTGATCAAGGTCATCCGCGGCAAGACTTCCCTGAGAAGCGCCAAGATCCGTCTGGCATCTCACATCTGCATGTTCTTCGGCATTGCGATCGGCTTTGTGATCTTCTCTATGTATAAGGTACAGGCCGCTGAAGCGGTGGATACCGCTTCACAGATGAACGGTTCCATCGCGCAGGGCCTTGGCTTTTTGGCCGCAGCGCTGGCAACCGGCCTCTCTTCACTGGGGGCCGGCATCGCCGTCGCCTTTGCTGCTCCGGCAGCCATCGGCGCCTTCTCTGAAAACAAAGAGAACTTCGGTAAGGCCATGATCTTCGTCGCCATGGGTGAAGGTGTCGCCATCTATGGTCTGCTCATTTCGATCATCATGATCTTCATGAAGCTCTAGGAGACATTCATGAAATTCTTTCTGATCAGTGACAACATCGACACCCAGATGGGAATGCGGCTGGCCGGGATCGAAGGCGTCGTCGTACACGAACGCCAGGAAGTTTTGGAAGTACTGGAAAAAGTGCTTCACCGCGAGGATGTGGCAGTCATACTGATGACGACCCGTCTGGTGGAAACGTGCCCGGAAGTGATCAGTGAGCTGAAGCTGAAGCTCAAGAAGCCGTTGATCGAAGAGATCCCGGATCGTCACGGATCCGCAAAGATCGGAGAGACGATCGACCGATACGTAAGTGAAGCAATTGGCGTAAAACTGTGAGGTGGTAGGAATGCCATTTAATGAAAAAGTAAATCTGGAACAGTATTTCAAGGATGAGATCGAGCGCGTCAGCAGCAGTGAGATCTGCGCTGTGGAAACACAGATCGAGGATATTCGCAGCAACGCGATCAAAGATATCGAGGCTGAAGCCCAGCAGGAAGCTGGCATGGTGGAAGAGCAGGAGCTGCGCGAGCTCAACAGCGAATTTGCGGTGCGCATGAGCCAGTTGCACGAAGAGACCGACCGCCGGCTCATGCAGAAACGCAACGAGCTGACAGCTGAGATCTTCAATGCCTGCGAAGCGCAGGTCACTGCCTTTGCAGACAGTAAAGATTATCCTGAATACTTGCGCAAACAGGCTGCCAAGCTGGGCGGGCATCCCCACACCGGCGCTTGTCTGTATGTGCGTGAGGAAGATATGCGGCATGAACAGCTGATCCGCGAGGCATTCGCTCAGCCTTGCCGCGTAGAAAAAGACAGCGCGATCCGCTGCGGTGGGATCCGCCTGGAATGCGCTGAGGAAGGCATCGTCATCGATGATACCTTCGATAATGCCCTGGCGGAAGAGAAAGACTGGTTCTTCAGCAATTCTGGCCTGTTTATCAAATAGAAAAAGTGAGATGATACAATGGCAGAAAATGTAATTTATTCAATCAATGGCCCGGTCGTAAAAGTGAAAGACACCGCTGCCTTTTCCATGCTGGAAAGAGTGCTGGTCGGCAAAAAGAAACTGATGGGCGAAGTCATCAGCATATCCCGTTCCTTTACGACGATCCAGGTGTATGAATCCACCACGGGCCTGATGCCGGGCGAAGAAGTGATCCCGACCGGATCGCCGGTCTCTGTCACCCTTGCCCCCGGCATCCTGAGAAATATATTTGACGGCATCGAGCGTCCGCTGCAGGCGATCGCGGAACGATCCGGCGCTTTTATCGCGACCGGCAGCGACGTCGCCTCGCTCGATGAAGAAAAGCAATGGGATGTGCGCATCACCGTAAAGGCGGGCGATCATGTCCGCCCGGGACAGGTCTATGCCACGGTGCAGGAAACGCCGCTCATCGAGCATCGCTGCATGATCCCGCCGCAGCTTTCTGGTGAGGTCGTCGCGGTCAGCCCGGAAGGCGCATACCGCATCGTTGATGAGATCATCCAGGTCAAGGATGAGGCGGGCGAAGTGCATTCGCTCACGCTGATGCAGAAATGGCCGATCAAGCAGGCTCGTCCGGTCAGTGCGCGGCTGCCCATCAGCGTACCGCTGATCACTGGTCAGCGTATCTTTGATACCTTGTTCCCGATCGCTAAAGGCGGCACCGCTGCCATTCCGGGCGGATTCGGTACCGGCAAGACGATGACCCAGCATCAGCTGGCCAAATGGTGTGATGCCGACATCATCGTTTATGTCGGCTGCGGTGAACGCGGCAACGAGATGACCCAGGTGCTTGAAGAGTTCTCTGAGCTGATCGACCCGAAGTCACAGCGTCCCCTGATGGATCGCACGGTGCTGATCGCCAATACCTCCAACATGCCGGTGGCCGCGCGTGAAGCGAGCATCTACACCGGTCTGACACTGGCGGAATATTATCGTGACATGGGCTATCATGTCGCCATCATGGCTGATTCTACCTCACGCTGGGCCGAGGCGCTTCGTGAGATCAGCGGCCGTCTGGAAGAGATGCCGGCTGAAGAAGGCTTCCCGGCATACTTGCCCTCAAGGCTTTCACAGTTCTATGAGCGCGCTGGCTATGTGCGCACGCTGAACGAACATGAGGGCAGCGTATCGATCATCGGCGCGGTATCGCCGCAGGGCAATGACTTCTCTGAGCCGGTCACACAGAACACGAAGCGTTTCGTGCGCTGTTTCTGGGCGCTGGATAAGTCACTGGCCTATGCCCGCCATTATTTTGCCATCAACTGGAACGAAAGCTATTCCGAATATGTCGGCGACCTGAGCCGTTGGTACAACCATAACGTGAGCCCCTATTTCCTGCGCGACCGTCAGGAACTGATGAGCCTGCTCACGGAAGAAAACAAACTGATGGAGATCGTCAAGCTGATCGGCAGCGACGTATTGCCAGAAGACCAGAAGCTCGTCATCGAGATCTGCAAGGTCATCCGAGTCGGTTATCTGCAGCAGAACGCCTTCCATCAGGATGATACCTATGTGCCGCTGGAAAAGCAGCTGAAGATGATGGATACCATCCTTTATCTTTACCACAGCTGCATCGACGCGCTGCGCCAGGGGAATGCCCTCAGCAGCATTCTCGCCACTGGCATCTTTGACACGGTCACCAAGATGAAATACGACGTGCCAAACGATCACCTTGAATTGTTTGACACCTATACGCAAAAGATCGATGAAGCGATCCGCCGCGGAACAGAATAGGAAGTGAATCAGTATGAGTCTGCAGTATTTAGGACTGGACGAGATCAACGGACCGCTGGTCTTTCTGGATCACGTGGAAGGCGTAGGGTATGAAGAAATGGTGGAGATCCGCTGCAAGGACGGCTCCTCCCGCATGGGAAGAGTCGTGCAGCTGGAAGGAAGCCGTGCTGCCATCCAGGTCTTCGAAGGAACCAACGGCCTGAGCCTGACCAACACCAGGACCCGTTTCAAGGGCAAACCGATGGAACTGCCGCTGTCACTTGAACTGCTGGGCCGCGTATTCAACGGCAGCGGCCGTCCGATCGACGGTCTGGGCGAGATCTATGCCGAGAAGAGCGCGGACATCAATGGTCTGCCGCTCAATCCGGTATCCCGTGTCTATCCGCGTAACTATATCAATACCGGGATCTCCAGCATCGACGCGCTGATGACCCTCATCCGCGGCCAGAAGCTGCCGATCTTTTCGGGATCGGGCATGCCCCACAACGAACTGGCGGTACAGCTGGTCAAGCAGGCGAAGATCTCAGATGGAGACGGAAAAAATTTCTGTATCGTCTTCGCCGCGATGGGCGTCAAGAATGATGTCGCTGATTATTTTCGCCGTTCCTTTGAGGAAGCCGGCGTCATGGAACATGTCGTCATGTTCGTTAACTTGTCCAACGACCCGATCATCGAGCGTACGCTGACCCCGCGCTGCGCATTGACTGCCGCGGAATACCTGGCATTTGAACACGATATGCATGTACTGGTCATCATGACCGACATCACCTCTTATTGCGAGGCGCTGCGTGAGTTCTCCAGCAGCAAAGGCGAGATTCCCGGCCGCAAAGGCTATCCGGGCTATCTGTATTCTGACCTTGCTTCGATGTATGAGCGCGCCGGCATCATGAAAGGATCGAAAGGCTCGGTCACTCAGATCCCGATCCTGACGATGCCTAACGATGACATTACCCATCCGATCCCTGACCTCACCGGATATATTACCGAAGGACAGATCGTGCTGGATCGTGAGCTCAATCAGACCGGCGTATATCCGCCGGTGGGCGTGCTGCCTTCGCTGTCCCGACTGATGAAAGACGGCATCGGTGAAGGCTATACGCGCAAGGATCACAGCGATGTCAGCAACCAGCTGTTCGCGGCATATGCCAAGGTGCAGGATGCCCGTTCCCTTGCCAGTGTCATCGGTGAGGATGAGCTGAGCGAGACTGATAAGCAGTACATGTCATTTGGCACATTGTTCGAACAGCATTTCCTGAACCAGGGCTTTGATTCCAACCGGACGATCGATGAAACGCTCGATCTGGGCTGGGATCTGCTCAGCGTATTGCCGCGCGGCGAGCTTGACCGCATCGACAATGATGTGCTCGAGGAACACTACGATCCGCAGCGCGCAGCCGCAAGGTTCCACCTCAGCCCGGATCCGATCATCCGGGAACTGAAGAAACCGGGTGAATAGCGATGGCAAACAAGCAGGTCTTTCCGACCAAGGGCAACCTGATCGCCGCAAAGAAGTCCAATGCGCTGGCCACCATGGGCTATGAGCTGATGGACCGCAAGCGCAATATCCTGACCCGCGAGATGATGGAGCAGGTAGAAAATGTGCGCATGCTGCGTGAGAAGATCACAGAGACCTACCAGACGGCGTATCAGGCGCTGCAGGAAGCCAACATCACCCTTGGCGTCATCAGCAATCTCGCGGAAGCCATTCCGGTAGACGACGGTCTGCATGTCACCTATCACAGCGTGATGGGCGTGGAGATCCCCAAGGTCCACTATACGGAACAGAAGCTGGACTTCTGTTACGGCATGGAATATGCCAATTCCAAGCTGGACTATGCGTATCTCTGCTTTCATCGGGTGAAGGTGATGACCGTTACGCTGGTCGAGGTCGAAAACAGCGTCTATCGTCTGGCCAACGCCATCCGCAAGGCGCAGAAGCGAGCCAATGCGCTCCGCAATATCGTCATTCCCGGCTTTGAGCATGACATCAAGTTCATCTCAGACGCACTGGAAGAAAAAGAGCGGGAAGAGTTTTCCCGCCAGAAGGTCATCAAGAACAATAAACAGAAGCAGGCAGCTGAGTGAACGCTGCCTGCTTTTTCACATGATCTGAAGAAGGGACCGCTATCGGAAGATGAAGCGGGAACGATATTCCCTGGGCGTCATCGTCGTGTACAGGCGAAATACCCGTCCGAAATAAGTCGAGCTCTGAAAGCCGACCTCATGGGCGATCTCCTTCACCTTGTATTCGCTCTTCAACAGATTCTTCGCATGCTCCACCCGGCAGATGTTGAGAAATTCCGTAAAGGTGAAATTGGTATAATTGCGGAACAGCTTGCAGATATAATACTCGCTGATGTCCAGGTGGGCAGCGACATCCTGCAGGCAGAGCTTGCGGACCGTATGATTGTTCAGGATGTAATATAAGATCTTGCGCAGCTGGGAATGCGGCGCATCGTTGCGCAGGAGCTGAACCGGCTCGCTCAGCCACTGATACAGATCGAGCAGGACGGCGTAGACATCTTTGGAATCCTCGAACTTCTGCCGGGATTCGATGATCGGCTTGCATTCGACCTGAAAAGATGAGGTAAGCAGGGAAGAGAGCTCATCATAGAACTGATGGATCAGCGCCTTGAGCGTATCTGTGCCATGCATGAAGATCAGCTGCGAGGCGGTGCGCAGATGCAGCTTGATGAGGCTTTCGTTCATCATCAGGAAATACGAGAAGATGATCTGCGCCCGCTGCCGGACCTGCGCGTTCATCTGTTCCCGGTTTGCCGAGGACAAGCGCTCTTCCAGGGCGATGCTGCGGTTGACGAGGATCTCCTCCACCGCTTCCTTATAACACAGGTGCATCTGTTTGATGCTGCGCTTGACATAGCCGGTGCCCAGGAAGAATGTCTCGCTGTTCAACAGCACGATCTGCTTCTCCAGCCGTTTGACTTCTTCAAAGACGAAGGGAGGATGAGCGAGGATCAGATACACCGTATAATCGAAGAAATCGCTGCGGATCACATCATACCCGCATCGGACAAACAGGTCGTTGACTTGCTGCTTGAGCGTTTCTCTCTCACTGATGGGAACGACCGCGATGACCCCTTCCGTGAACACATAGCCGAGTATGCTCAGATTCTGCAGGATCCGCTCTGGCGGGGCATTGACCGCGATGTCGTGGATGAGCATGTTTTCCAGCTGCGGACGGAACCGCTGCATCCGCTCGGTCAGCTTTTCGATCAGATCTCGGTCATCCGCGATCGTGGTGATCTCCCGCAGACAGGAAGAGATGATGTCGATGAAATTATGCTCATTCACCGGCTTGAGCAGGAAGCGCTCATTGCGCTGCCGCAGGAACGTGCGCAGCCTCAGCGTATCGCTCTCATCGAGAAGCAGGATCAGGATGCTCTCAGGCAGCATCTCTTTGATCCGGTCGATGGCCGGATACAGCTCTTCTTCATTACAGATATCGGTATCGAAGATGATCAGCTGCGGATGATGGTCCTGACAGAGCGAATAAGCCTTTTGTTCGTTTTCCGCATGCAAAAGCAGCCGCACATGATCCAGATGCTCACGGATCAGCCGGTCGATCTTGTCGGTCAGCGTATGATCGTCTTCGATGAATAAGATCGTGCTCATGGGATGTTCACCTCGAGTCGTCCGCGGATCTCATGATGTAGTTGTTTCATATGGTCAAGCAGACCCAGATGACCATATTATACGACAAATGATGACAGGATTACATCTTTTTTCTTTGTGAGAAAATAGACTGAAGTGAAAAAGTAAACGCAACTCTAAGTGAGCCGAAATTGCATTTAGTCTCCACGAACTGCAAGTTGCATT
>UQPV01000024.1 GCA_900543035.1 uncultured Solobacterium sp. | reverse complement strand
TGGCTTGCCGCATTGCTCAGAACTGTCTTCGCTGCATCCAGCTTATCCTGCAGTCCTTCTACGCTGCTTGGCACATAGTCATCGATGTTCGCGATCATCTCAATCACGATCTCGATCTCATGTTCGAGCGCGCTCGTATCCAGCGTGATCTTCTCCAGGTTTGCGATCGCGTCAGCCAGGTTCGTGATGGCTTCGGTTACCTCAGCAGTCGTTGCATCATCATTGGCTGCTGTATCCTGTGCAGCAGTAAGCGCTGTCTGCAGTGCTTCCAAACTTTCCGCCGTGTAGTCACCTTCGAGGTAACCATTTGCGGCTTCGATCAAGGCGTTCAGTTCTGCCTTGGAAACGATCTCCCACAGCTCCTGTGCCGCTTTGGTCATCGCTCTGTTCGCTGCCTTCAGCTCATCTGCAGTCGCATCCGGGTCATCAACGACATCTTGTGCAGCTTTCACGGCATTGACCAGCGCCTGTACCTTGCCCGGACGAAGTCCCTCCATATCGCTCAGGATGTTTTCGTTGATGAAGTCGATCGTTGCCTGTACATCTGCACGCAGAGCATCCGCATCACTGGATCCGCTCAGATCCTGCATCGCTGCGCTCAGATCGAGCAGAGCGCTTACAACTTCGGTTGCGGTCGGCGCGTCCTTCGCCAGCACGGCCTGTGCAGCTGTGATCGCTGCGTTCAACGCTTCCTCTTCAGAACCAAGCGCAATGGCTTTTTCCACCATATCACGCAACGCTTCGAGCGCTGCTTCACTAGCTGCTTCCTCGCTCGGGATCTCAATGCCGCTGACCTTATATACGATTTGTGAGACATTGCCGGCAAGGTCGGTAATCGTTACTGTACCTGTTGTATTTTCTGTAAATACTTTGGTCAATATCGTTTGGTCATCACTCAAAGTCCATCCTTCTACCGGCTGAATTGCTTCGTTAGCTTTGATCGTTACTGTCACTGGCGAATCAGTCGCCTCATCATTGTTGGATGTCATCACTTCTGCAGTTGGCGCATCCATGTCCGGAATGTTGTCAATGACCCAATAACCTGCTGAATACGCTTTATCCCAATTATAAGTGTACTCCATCGTGACATACTTTGTCTCACCATCTACGATTATCTTCGTCTCAAATCCAGGCGTCTTTGAACTATTCCCCTCCAGTGCCTTGAAGTCTTCGTCTCCGCTCCATGGCATTTCAATGGCATTAAACTGCTCATCATATGCAGTGACCTTCATCACCGCTTCTTTTGTTCCGCCATATTTAGCAAAAGCCGTCTCATCACCATCGTAATTCGTATAACTTTCACCAAAGAGCGGATGAACCGCATTATTTGTAAAACGGATCGTCAGCTCTTTGCATAATGTCCCTTCGACCATCAACGGCTGACTTGAGATAAGCGCAAATTCACCCTGATTGTCTCCTCTCGCCATCGCTTTCTCATATGTTCCGATTTCCATATCATCCTTCGACGCAGGTATCAGAGATTTCACAGCCTCCTCATATGCGGAAAGCCATGCCTTTGCTTTATCTACATCAGCTTGTTTCAATACCAGCGCTTTAGAAAGAGATTTATCCTGTACCGCTGCATAAATTTCCGCAAGTGCTTTTAAAGAACTGGTCGCATACATCGATTCATGATCAAAGAGAACATCCTGGTTTTCTTTATTCATCTCTTTCAATCTGACAAATGTATATCGGCCGTCCAACTGGATGAACTGTTTATCGATCTCTTCCTGTGTCGCAGTCGGATCATCCAGCAGCTTCTTTGTTTTTTCAAGCTGCTCCTGAAAGACATCAAAACCTGTTACGCCCTCCGCTTTATAATTCACGGTATCTTCATATAATTTTTGCAAATTGGTAAAATCAGCTCCGCTGCCCGCCTGCTCTAAATTTGCAATCGCTGTTTCCAATTTGCTCAACTGATTGTCAAAAATCGACTGTTTGGCGTCCCACAATCTATTTTTATAAATAATGACCGTATTGTTTACGCTCTTGATGACTTTCTGCAATTCAGCATAACTTTCTTCTGTATATCCGTCTGCCTGGATCGCCTTCGCTTCATCCAGCTTCGCTTTCATGTCGTCCATCGATGGCAATGTATAATCATTGATCTGCACGCTGCCACGCAAGATCCTGTTGTCTACGCCGACCGTAATCTTATATTTATTGTTGCCATATCGATTTGCATCAAAAAGATCCATCTCTCTTTCGGTGACGTGATCGGAAATCATGGCTTTCCAGACGCGTTCACCAAGAACGCCTTCCATGCTCACGCTGATTTGATAGATATCCGTACCGGTCACTTTGATCGTCGGGTTTTCTCCGATTGCATCATCAATGATCAGTGGATCATCCCAATAGGGCGATTGATCGCTCGTTTTCATCAGTTCGGTCATATCATACTCTTTATCCCCTATGACCACAACGATCTTTCCATCGATTCCTTCGATTGCTTGAGCCGGAAGAGGCGCAATCGACACAAGCATTGCGAAAGCAAGCAAAGCCCCCAGCAATTTCTTCGTCATTTTTTTACATATTCCCATCTTGAGCTCCTTTCTGCACGACACGCGTGCTAAACATGAATACTATGCTCGTCATCCATCAGATTATCACAAATACACCTTCTTCCCTTAAGGTGATTAGATCTTGATGACAGTGATGTTGCAAAAAAGCCGTTTTGTTATCTTTGCCCTCCCTCCTTTACTGAACAAGACGCTTCTTCTGTAACATCATTCTATTTTTATTATCACATCGTTTCACAGCCGCTGCAAGCAGTTTTTTCCTGATGATCCTAAATTCTGCAAAATACGTAAAGTGTCATCCGGTTTTTCATATAAATTTTCTGAATTTAATATGATATGAAGAAAAACATATTTATCGCAAGCAAAAAGAGCATCGAAAAAGACCGTTGACTAAGCCGCTCATTAAGCTGTCAACGGTCACGATCAAGTAGTTCATCCAGTATCTCGGTACAGTTCAAACGATCATTCTCCTTGCGGGCGGATCTGGATCCGCTCGATAGAGCATGCTCTGTTGGTTTCATCGTCGATGCGCACGACGGCGCCGCAGAAGATTCCGGGTCCTTCTGCGATCGTATACCTGGTCTTGGCGTCGGTCATGAAGCGGGTGACGATCTCGTCGACATCCCTGCCCAGCACGCTGGTATAGGCGCCGCACATGCCCAGATCGCTGATGGCAGCCGTCCCGTTCACGATGCGCTCATCTGCCGTCTGCACGTGCGTATGCGTGCCGACGACCGCGCTGATGCGGCCGGCAAACGCATAGGCAAAGGCGATCTTTTCGCTGGTTGCCTCCGCATGCAGATCAACGAGCACGATATCCGCGTCGATGTGCTTCAGCGCCTCCTCCATGCAGCGAAACGGCGAATCCGTGATGTCGTGCATGAAGATCTCGCCGCACAGGTTGACGACGGCGACCCGCTTGCCCTTCACTTCCCTGACCAGCACCGACCTGCCATATTCGGTCGGCGCCATGTTCATCGGGCGCACCATCCGGTCCGCCTCATCGATGAAATTGTACAGGTCGCTCTTCGCGAAGGTGTGGTTGCCCATCGTCATCACATCGATCCCATAGCCGATGAGCTGATGGTAGATCCGGCGCGTGATCCCTTTGCCATGCGCCGCGTTCTCCCCGTTGGCCACGACCAGATCGATCTGGTAGCGGGATGTTAAAAGAGGGAGATGGCTTCTGACCATTTCCCTCCCGACACTTCCGACGATATCCCCGATAAAGAGAATATTCATGCTATTTGGCGAGCTCGCAGGCCCTGATCTCGCGGATGACGGTAACCTTGATCTGTCCCGGATAGGTCAGTTCCGCCTCGATCTTGTCCTTGATCTCACGCGCAAGCTTATGGCAGGCAAGATCATCCATCTTTTCCGGCACGACCATCACGCGCACCTCGCGTCCGGCCTGGATCGCGTATGCGGATTCGACGCCGTCGAAGTTCTTAGAGATCTTTTCCAGCTCTTCCAGTCGGTTGATGTAATTCTGCAGCGCTTCATAGCGTGCGCCCGGACGGGCCGCGCTGATCGTATCCGCTGCGATGACCAGATTGGAAATGAGATATTTCGGCTCTACCTCGCCATGGTGAGACTGGATCGCGTTGAGGACGACGTCCCGCTCACCGTGCTTCTTGCAGAATTTATAGCCCAGCTCGATGTGACTGCCGTCCACTTCATAATCGAGCGCCTTGCCGATGTCATGCAGCAGTCCGGCACGCTTGGCCAGCTGCTGGTTCAAGCCGAGCTCGGCAGCCATCATGCCGGTGAGGTTGGCCACCTCCATGCTGTGCTGCAGCGCGTTCTGCCCATAGGAGAAACGATACTTCAGCCGGCCGATCAGCTTGATGATCTCGCGGTCGATCTTGCCGATACCCAGCTTGAACACCGTATCCTCTCCCACTTTTGCGATGTTGTTCTCGATCTCGCGGCGCACCTTGGAAACGACCTCCTCGATGCGTCCGGGCTGGATACGCCCGTCCTTGATCAGATGCTCCAGCGAAAGGCGCGCGATCTCGCGGCGGATCGGGTTGAAGCAGGAGACCGTGATCGTCTCCGGCGTATCGTCGATGATCAGATCGACGCCGGTCGCCTGTTCGATCGCCTTGATGTTTCGTCCCTCGCGTCCGATGATGCGCCCCTTCATCTCTTCGCTTGGCAAAGAGACCACGGAAACCGTGCGCTCTGCCGCCTCGTCCTGAGACAGGCGCTGTATGGCAAGGGCAATGATGTTGCGGGCGATGTCATCCGCTTTTGCCTTTGCCTCTTCTTCTTTGTCCTTGATGTAGGCAACTGTTTCCTGCTCCATGCGTTTTTCCACCGCAGCGAACAGTTCTTCCTTTGCCTCTGTCGAGCTCATTGCTGCTACGCGTTCCAATTCGGTGATCTGCACATCGATCTTGGCCTGCAGCTCTTTCTCCTTTTCATCCAGAGAAGCCAGTTTTTCAGACAGCTGTGTACTTTTCCTGTCAATCTGTTTTTCCTTCGCAGCCAAAGTTTCATCGCGGAAATTCAGATTATCCTCTCGGCGCAGCAGTTTGTTCTCCATTTCGGTGATCTCCTGTCTGCGTTCCTTGATTTCCTTTTCTGCTTCAATTTTCAGTTCATGCACCTGGGTCCGGCCGTCCAGAATCGCCTGTTTGACCTTCGCATCCGCCTGGATGTCGGCCTGTTCCAGTATCTGGGCAGCCTTCTGCTGATCCTTATTCAGACCTGCCTTGGAAATCCCGAACATCACGAGAATTCCGAGGACAAGCCCCACAACCCCGGACAAAAGGATGAACAGTAAATTCATACCATTCCCTCCATTCGTCTATGATCAATCGGCTTGAAGCCTGGTCGTTAACCTTTATTATAATAACATAGAGGGCGGGGGCTAAACAAGAGAGATTCCCCATTTTATCACATAATGTAAGATTTTATCGGGAAATGTAAACGTTTTTCTCCCTTTTTCACTGGTTTCATCCTTGCAAAAGATGGATGATCTGATAGATCAGCAGCGAAGCGAAATACGGGATGACCGTCATCATCCCCACGCTCATCCACATCATCGATCGCCCATACAGCCTGAGCAGCGCCGACAGCGTCATCACGCAGGGGATGCTGAGCAGCACGAAGACCATGAAGCTGTATGCGCGCAGCGCAGCGTCATCCCCTTCCCACAGCTGAAGCCGGGGCTGCGGCTGCGCTTCTTCCTTCTGCAGCAGCGTGGCCGCCTTCGCGCATTGCAGCGCGCGCTGGATCAGGCTGGGGACATCCTGTTCAAGATCGATCGGCCTGGCCGTGATTTCTTCCTGATGCGGCTGAAGAAAGCCGACGATGCTCTCCTTGGCGGCAATGCCGGCCGGAAGCGAGGCCACGCACACCCAGCTGTCCCCAAAGCCCAGCGGCTCGAACACAGGTGCGGCCGCCTTTGCCGCAGCAGCGAGATAGCTGCTCTCCCGCTCCCCTGAGGGAAGATAAGAAAGGCACCACAGGCTCATCATGACGATGAGCACCACGCTGCAGGCCTTGCGCAGATAGGCGATCATCTCATGGAAGGCCGTCTTGCCCATCGCGCCAAGAGAGGGCAGCCGATACGGCGGCAGCTCCATGACCTGGATGCGCTCATCATGGAAATACTGCAGGCGGCTGAGGATCAGGGCGGCCGCAAAAGCAACCAGAAGGCCGATCCCATACAGCGAAGCCACGACGAGCGCTTCCTTGCCGCAAAAGAGGCTTGCCGCAAACATCAGATACAGCGGGAGCCTGGCGCCGCAGGACATGAAGGGGACAAGCAGCGCGGCCATGCGTCGGCGCTTTTCGCTTTCCAATGCCCTGGTGGCCATGATGCCCGGCACATTGCAGCCAAAGCCCAGCACCATGGCGACCAGCGCCTTGCCGCTGAGATGAAAATAAGACATCACTTTATCGGCCAGAAAAGCGATGCGCGCCATATATCCGCTTTCCTCCAGGAAGGCGAGCCAGAAATACAGGCAGCCCATCAGCGGGACGAAGCTGATCACGCTGGCCGCGCCGCGCACCACGCCCTCCAGCAGGAAGCGCTGGATCACTTCCGGTATACCTTCCATATAGTATAAGAGATATGGGCAGATGTAGTCGTCGCACACTTCCATGATGAACGCGCTCCATGGGGCAGAGCCGGTAAAGACCATCTGCAGCAGCCAGAGCAAGAACAACGCACACAGCGGCAGCGCCAGCAGCGGATCGAGCAGGATGCGGTCCGCCAGCGTATAACGAGAGCGGTCTTTCTGGCATACACAGCGCGCCATGATCGCATCGATGAGGGCATCATAGCGGTTCCAGACATCGTCCGCCGTCCTGGCGCGCCGCCATTGCTGAAGATCGAGGCTCAGGCGGCCGTCATCCCCTTCCCCGCGCATGAACGCATAGACCTGCGCATTGCGCGCTCTCTCATCCTGCTCATGCAGCTGCGCTTCCCTCTCGCGCGCGATCTTCGCCTGTGCAGGATCATACAGCGGCTTGTGGATCCCGTTTGCGCCGATATTGGCGCGGATCGCTGTCCAGAGCGTTTTCGCATCCTTCTTTCTCCTGGCGCTGAGCAAAAGCACCGGCAGTGCCAGCATATCGCTCAGCTGCGCTTCATCGATGCGGATCCCCAGCTTATCTGCCGCATCCGCCAGGGAACAGACGACGATCATGGGCACCTGCAGCTCCCGCAGCGCCAGACACAGGCGCAGCGAACGGCCCAGACAGGTGGAATCACAGATATCGAGGATGAGGTCGATGTGATTTTCCCGCAAGAACGCCGTGCAGATCCGCCCTTCATCCTGATCCTCGCTGAGCGAATACACGCCCGGAAGATCGATGAAGTGATAACAGCTGCCCTGATCATAGACGCGCGCCTCTTTCTTTTCGATGGTGACGCCGGGCCAGTTCCCCACCTTGAAGTCCGCATGCGCAAGCAGGTTGATCCAGGCGCTCTTGCCCACATTGGGATTGCCAAGAAGCGCCACCGTATAGTGCTTCATCCGCTCACCTCGATCCGGCGCGCATCTTTGCGCCGCAGGGCGAGCATCGCGTCTCTCGTCTCAAACAGCAGCGGATCGCGCCACAAAAGCGTGCCGCGGAAGATGATCGACGTTCCCGCGCTGATGCCCATCTCGCTCAGCCGCTTCCGGTCTGCCTCCTCCATATGGATCGCACGGACCACTCCGCGCTGCCCTCTTTTCAGTTCGCTTGCCAACATGATATCACCTGCTCCAAGCATAGCAGGCTTTTCGCGCGTGAATTGTCATGAAGTTTTGCACGAAAACAGACAAGAACGGCCAGGCCTGTGCATATATGCCAGCCCCTTAGGATGAAACACCATGAAAAAGATTTATCCATAATGAAAATTTCTTGTAAAAGTATTTCATTTTACTTTCTTCTGCGCTATAATATACCTGTTTTTATGAGGAGGGACTTTACGATGGAGTTATTAAAACCAATCTTGGATCGCGTGATCCAGCGCAATCCTGACGACAAGGAATTCATTCAGGCAGTGACCGAAGTATTCACTTCTCTGGAGCCAGTAGCAGAGAAGCACCCTGAATATGTCGAAAACGGAATCTTCGAGCGGATCGTTGAGCCGGAACGCCAGATCATCTTCCGCGTACCGTGGGTGGATGACAATGGTAAAGTGCAGGTCAACCGCGGATACCGTGTGGAATTCAATTCCGCGATCGGTCCTTATAAAGGCGGTCTGCGTTTCCACCCGTCCGTCAATATCAGCATCATCAAATTCCTCGGATTTGAGCAGATCTTCAAGAACGCCCTGACCACCCTGCCGATGGGCGGAGGAAAAGGCGGAAGCGACTTCGATCCTAAGGGCAAGAGCGATGGAGAAGTCATGCGTTTCTGCCAGAGCTTCATGACCGAGCTGTCCAGACACATCGGACCGAATACGGATGTGCCGGCCGGTGACATCGGCGTAGGCGGACGCGAGATCGGCTATATGTTCGGGCAGTATAAGCGCCTGCGCAACGAATTCAGCGGCACGCTGACCGGAAAGGGCCTGAAGTGGGGCGGATCCTTAGTGCGCACGGAAGCGACCGGATACGGCCTGTGCTACTTCACCCAGGCCATGCTCCAGGAGCACGGCACGAGCTTTGAAGGCAAGACCGTCGTGATCAGCGGAAGCGGAAACGTCGCCATCTACGCCTGCGAGAAAGCGACGCAGCTGGGCGCAAAGGTCGTCGCGCTGTCAGATTCCAACGGGTATGTCTATGATCCAAACGGCATCCAGCTCGATGTGGTCAAGGACATCAAGGAAGTGAAGCGCGGACGCATCAAGGAATATGCAGAGCGTGTGGAAGGCGCCGAGTATCATGAAGGCAAAGGCATCTGGAGCGTAAAATGCGACATCGCCCTGCCTTGCGCCACCCAGAATGAGCTGAACGGCGAAGATGCCAAGACGCTGGCTGCCAACGGCTGCGCAGCGGTCTGCGAAGGCGCCAACATGCCTTGTACGCCGGAAGCCATCGATGTCTTCACGGAAAAGGGCATCTGGTATGCGCCGGGCAAGGCAAGCAACGCCGGCGGCGTAGCGACCAGCGGACTGGAGATGTCTCAGAACTCCCTGCGTCTGTCCTGGACGTTCGAAGAAGTGGATGCACGGCTGAAGAGCATCATGGAAGAGATCTTCAAGACCTGCAGCGAGACGGCAAAGGAATACGGCATGGAGGGCAACTACATGGCCGGAGCCAACATCGCCGGCTTCATCAAGGTTGCCGACAGCATGCTCGCCCAGGGCATCGTATAAGAACCTCATGGATCCTTCGGGATCCATTTTTTTTACAAAAGAAAAGATCCCGAAGGATCTGATCAGACGTTTTCTTCGACATACATGTGCCGTTTGATGATGGAGCTGATGAGCTCTGCCGCAAGCTGCGGATCCTCATTGCACACGATGTATTTATAATTGCTGACGAGCTTCATCTCGTTCTCGGCCTTCGCCAGCCGCTGCTGCACGATCTCCTCCGGCTCGCTGCGGCGGCCGCGGATCCGTTTCTCCAGCTCTTCCATGCTCGGCGGGATGATGAAGATGCTCAGCGCATCCGGGCATTTCTGACGCACCTGGTCAGCGCCTTGCACCTCGATCTCCAGCAGCACATTCTTCCCCTCGTTGCGCAGCTCCTCTACCTGAGCCAGCGGCGTGCCATAATAGTTTCCTACAAATTCGGCCCACTCCAGTAGTTCCCCTCTGCGGATGGCCTCTTCGAAGTGTTCCCGGCTCGTGAAGATATAGTCTACACCGTCCACTTCATTCGCTCTCGGTTTCCGTGTCGTCATCGAGATCGAGTAAGCAAGGCGGAGACTGTCGTCGTCCATGAAACATTTCCGGATGGTCCCCTTGCCTACGCCGCTCGGTCCGCTCATGATGATCAGCAGTCCTTTTTTCATGCGCTTCATCCTTCCGTTTATTTACTACTGATTTTACCAGCGTGCCCTGCATCTGTCAAACTTTTTTTCCGTCCTTGATCTGTGCTATAATATTACAATGGAGTGTGATCAAAATGGCTTTGGACGGACTGCTGCTGCATCAGATCAGCAGCGAACTGAAGGAATACCTGCCTTGCAAGATCAGCAAGATCCAGAATATATCCGATGTGGAACTGCTGTGGACGCTGCGCACGACGAAGGGAAACCGGCGCCTGCTCACTTCTTTTCACAGCACCTATAACCGCCTGCACCTGACGCAGGCTTCTTATACGACGATGGAGACGCCGAGCAACTTCGTCATGCTGCTGCGCAAGCAGCTGGACGGCGGATTCATCCGCAGGATCGAACAGGTCGGCCTTGACCGCGTGCTGCGCATCGATGTGGAAGCGCGCGATGAGCTGGGCGATCTGCACATGCGCACGCTCTATGCGGAGCTGATGGGCAAATACGCCAACCTGGTGCTGGTCAATGCGGAGGGCATCATCGTCGACGCCCTCAAGCGCATCCCTGTCTTTGAAAACAGCAAGCGTCTCATCCACCCCGGCGCGCGCTACGCTCTGCCGGCCCAGGACATGCGCAAGCACGACCCTTTCCAGGTCGACGCATCCGCGCTCGATGACAGCCGCCCCCTGGGCGCGCAGCTCTTCGGCTTCTCTCCGCTGCTGGGGCGGGAGGCGGAATACCGGATGCGGCAGGGAGAGGCATTTGCGGACATCATGGAACAGATCCGAAGCAGCCATGTCCTGTATCTGCATACGGTCAAGGAACAGACGCTGTTCCACTGCATCCCGCTCACCCACCTGCAAAGCGAAGCGCAGACGTATCCGCTGATGGAAGGCATGGATGCGCTGTTTTATGAAAAAGAGCAGAAGGTGCGCGTCAAGCAGCAAAGCGGAGACCTCTTCCGCGTCATCCGCCGCGAGCTGAGCAAGAACCGCAACAAGCTGCCCAAGCTGTATCAGGCGCTCGATGAAGCGATGGACTGTGACCGCTATCGGGAATACGGCGACCTGCTGTTCGCCTACCAGTCTTCCTTGAAGCGTGAGCCGATCGTGCGCCTTCCTTCGTTTGAGCGGGAGGAGGAAGTCGCCATCCCCATCGACATGCGCTTTGACATCGCTCGCAATGCCAACCGTTATTATCAGAAATACCATAAGCAGCGCCGGGCGCAGGGCATCCTGCAGGAACAGATCGCGCTGTGCGAGCAGACGATCGCCTATTTCGAACAGCTGGAGTCTCAGGTCGAGCTGGCCGCCGTGCCCGATGCGATGGAGATCCGGGAAGAGCTGGTGAAGCGCGGCTACATGAACGCGCAGAAAAGCGGCATCCGCCGCCGCAAAGGCAAGCAGATCCCGCATTTCACCGTCTTTGACATCGAGGGCACGCTCGTCTATCTGGGCAAGAACAATATCCAGAACGAATACCTGACCCGCACCCTGGCCCGCAAGGATGACCTGTGGTTCCACACGAAGGACCTGCATGGCTCCCATGTCATCTGCACCGACCCGCAGCCGAATGAACGCCTGCTGCGCATCTGCGCGATGCTCGCCGCCTACTACTCACAGGGACGCTTTTCCAGCAGCGTGCCGGTCAACTATTGCCCGGTGCGCCAGCTGAAGAAGGTGCCAGGCTCCGCGCCGGGTGCGGTGACCATGCAGCATTACCGCACCATTTACATGGACCCTTCGCAGAAAGAGGTCACCGAGATCATCCGTCAGTATCAGAAGAAAACATGAAGGCTCCGGTTCCGGAGCTTTTTTGCACAGGAACGAAAAAAGCCGTGGATCCACGGCTTTCACTCATCTCAGCATCCAGAGCAGCTTCCGCTGTCGCATCCGCCGCCGCAGCTTGAGCATCCGCCCTGCTGCGCAGCCATCTGCTGCTCATAGACCAGCGTATCGATAGCGAGACATTCGATCTCTACCAGCGCGCCCTTAGGCAGTCTGCTGACTTCCACGCAGCTGCGTGCCGGATACGGCTCTTCCAGGAATCCGGCATACACTTCGTTGAGCGCATCAAAATCGTTCAGATCCTTCACGAAGATCGTCGTCTTCATGATGTGGTCATAGCGCAGGCCCATCTCTGCGAGCACGGCGCCGATGTTCTTCATCGCCTGCTCTGCCTGTTCCTTCATGGTCTCTCCTGCCAGCTCTCCGGTATTCGGGTCGATGCCCAGCTGTCCGGAAAGATAGACGAAATCTCCCAGCTTGGTCGCCTGGGAATACGGCCCCAGCGCCTTAGGCGCCTTGTCGCTGTGTACGGCTTTTACAAATACGTTCATATCCATTCCTCCTATATCATTCATGATGATGGCATGGGTCTCATGTCTGTTATATTATATCTGATTTTCCTGAAATTTCAACGCAGATGCGCTTTACAGCTCGTCTTCCTCTCGGATGAACACCTCTCTGGGCTTTGAGCCGCGTGCCGGACCGATGATCCCGCGTTCCTCCAGCACATCGATCAGCCGTGCCGCGCGGGCATAGCCGATGCTGAAGCGGCGTTGGATGAGCGAGGTGCTGGCCTTGCGGCTGTGTATGACGAACTCCCGGACCTCTTCATACAGCGGGTCTTCTTGGATCTCGACCGTCTTCCCGCCCTGGCTGCTGTCCAGCTGATCCAGGCGCAGGAATGCGTCATCATAGCGTGGCCGGCCTTGCTTCTTGACCGCCTCGCAGATCCTGGCGACCTCTTTGTCATCGACATATACGCCCTGAATGCGTCTGGCTGCGGTCTCCCCGACCGGCAGATACAGCATGTCGCCATAACCCAGCAGCTTTTCCGCGCCCATCTGGTCGAGGATGGTGCGGGAATCGACCGCGCTGGATACAGAGAAGGCGATGCGCGAGGGGATGTTGGCCTTGATCACCCCGGTGATGACATCGACGCTGGGACGCTGTGTCGCGACGATCAGATGGATGCCGGCCGCACGGGCCAGCTGCGTGATGCGCTGGATGCTCCCCTCGACCTCTTTGGCAGCGACCATCATCAGATCGGCCAGCTCATCGATGATGACGACCACGGAAGGCAGCGGTTCCCGCTGTTCTTCCGGATGATCATTCACCATGGCGTTATAGCCGGAGATATTGCGCACGCCGGCCATGGCGAACAGCTCATAGCGCTGATCCATCATCGCGACGATGACCTTGAGCGCCCGGTTGGCTTCCTCACTGTCCGTGATCACCGGCCCGATCAGATGCGGGACCTCATGGTATGGGGTGAACTCCACCTTCTTCGGGTCGATCAGCAGCATCTTCACCTCATCCGGGCGTGTGCGCATGAGCAGCGAACAGATGATGCTGTTGATGCAGACCGATTTGCCGCTGCCGGTAGCGCCTGCCACCAGCAGATGCGGCATCTTGTTGAGCTCTCCATATACGCAGCTGCCGCTGAGGTCCTTGCCAAGGCAGAAGAGCAGCCGGCGCGTCGCCATGCTCTCTGGGATGGCGCGCATCAGCTCCTTCATGCGCACGGTCGTCTTCTCTTCGTTGGGCACCTCGATGCCCACAGCGCTCTTGCCGGGGATCGGCGCCTCGATGCGGATGTCTTTAGCAGCCAGCGCCATCTTGATGTCATATTGCAGGTTGCTGATGCGGCTCACCCGCACGCCCTGATCGGGACGGACCTCAAAGCGGGTGATGCTGGGGCCGATATGGGTGCCGACCAGCGTCGCCTTGACGCCGAACTGTTCCAGGATGTCGATCAGCTGCTTTCCTTTGAGTCGCGCCGCCTGTACGTTCGTATTCGCCTTGCTCTTCTTCCCGGCTGCCGGATCATCGAGCAAAGAGAGACGCGGCAGCCGGTATTTGCTGTAATCGATGTCAAACTGACTGGTGAACGGTGCTTTCTTATCCTCCTGCGCCTCACGCTCTTTTCCATCGGCCAGGATGCCCAGCTTCTCTTCATGCTTCTTTTGCGGTGTCATGATGTCCAGATGATCTTCTTCCTCCTGGGCGAACAGCGGCGGCTGCTCCACCTTCTGCACAGGCGCATCATCCGCATCCACGAAAAAGGAAGGCGTGTCCACAGGGCCGTCATCGATGCGGATATCGGGGACGCGCCTTGGCTCTTCTTTGTCCTTGCGCGGCGGCTTAGGCGCCTTGCGGCGCGCCTGCCAGGCAGACCCCAGGGAGTCTTTGGCCGAGCGCAGGCGGGCGGACAGCGTGCCATGCACGCACAGCGCGATGCCCATCAGGATCATGGCTGCCGCGACGATCCTCGTCCCGGTATGATCGAACAAAAAGCTGAGCAGGGAGACCAGCAGCACACCGATCACGCCGCCGCCTCTGGCGACCTCTCCCTGCAGGATCAGCGCGGTATGACGAAGATAATCATTCAGCAGCGCCGCACCCTTGAGCGTCTCATCCGATGGAATGGACGCGAGGATCATCCAGGCCGTAACGAACAAAGCAGCCGCCACCAGATACTGCGCGGGCAGCTGCTTCCATGATTTCCGCATCATGGCGAGAAAGGCCGTCACGATCACCACCGCATAGACGA
Organism: uncultured Solobacterium sp.; assembly: GCA_900543035.1. Taxonomy (GTDB): domain Bacteria; phylum Bacillota_I; class Bacilli_A; order Erysipelotrichales; family Erysipelotrichaceae; genus Merdibacter; species Merdibacter merdipullorum. The sequence continues at coordinate 23,370 of UQPV01000024.1, read as the reverse complement.
CACCGTAGAGCGTGCCGCACAGATACTGCAGCAGCGAGGTGAGCAGGCTGCCTGCAAACCCGATCTGCAGACAGCCGATCAATGAGACGGCGATGGCCGCAAGCGAATAGATGTAGACCATCACATCCGGTTCCAGGATCCCCTTTCCCTTCTGTGCCTTCTTCTTCTTTGCCTTGGCCATGCCTCTTCCCTCCATTTCTTAGATGTTGATCTCCAGGATGACCGGCAGCACCATCGGCCGCTTTCCGGTCTTCTTGACCAGATACTTCGTGATCCGATCACGCGCTTCGCTGCGGACATCCACATTATCGTAGCGTTTTTCCTTCACGGCGTTGCGGATGCATTCCTCCAGGATGTCCCCGGCATCCTTGACGACATATTCCGCGTCCTTCAGATAGATGAGCCCGCGGGTCTGCACATCCGGCCCGTTGATGATCTCCTTGGTCTTGGCGTTGATGCCCACCGCAACGATCATCACGCCATCCGTCGACAGGATCTCCCTATCCTTGAGCACGACGCCGGTCACATCCCAGTTTTCCTTGCCGTCGATCAGCGTATCGCTCAGCGCGAGATGCTCCGCCGTGCTCTTCACCTCGCCGCCTTCGAACTCAGCGACCTGTCCGTTGTCCAGCACCAGGATGCGGTCTGCCTGATAGCCCATGTCCATGGCGAGCGTGGCGTTCATATAAAGATGGCGGTACTCACCCTTCACCGGGATGTAGTATGTCGGCTTGAACAAGTACAGCATCATCTTGAGATCCTCCCGGCTGGGGTGCATGGAGAGCACCTGGCGGGAATCCAGCGAGAAGATCGTCCCGCCTTCCTTATAGATCTCGTTTTCCATGTTGTTCGCGTCCATCTGCGTTCCGCTGACGATCGGCGAAGCGATGATGATCGTATCCGAGCTGCGGAAGCGCACATAGCGGTCTTCCTGGTTGGCGATGTTGCTCATCGTGCGGAACAGGTTCTTTCCCTGTCCGCTGATGATGACCAGCACATCTTCCATGTCGTCAGAGAACTGCTTACGGTCGATGAACAGATCGTGCGGCACCGTATAATACTTCATCTCCTCCATGAGCTTGATGATGTGGCGGAGCCCGTCATCGTGGATGAAGATCTTCTTGCGGTATTTGATCGCCACATCCAGGATCTCTTGGATGCGGAACAGCGACTGAAAATAAGTAGAGATCAGGATACGCCCGTCCCGATGGCTCTCGATGATCGGCTCGATGAGATTCGTGATCCGATGATTGGGCGAGGTATGCCCGCTGCGCTCCACGCCCTGGGATTCGCACAGCAGCGCCAGAACGCCCTTCTTGCCGAATTCGCTGAGCAGGTTCAGGTCGCAGCAATACTCTTCCTGCATCATATCGTAATCGATGATGAACTCTCCGGTATAGACGACATAGCCCTGATCGGTGGAGATCGCCACGCCGAAGGTGTCCGGGAAGGCATGCGTCATCGGGAAGGTCTGGATGCGCACGCCGTCGATGCGCATCGTATCGCTGCGTTTGATGCGGTGCACCTTGACATTGCGGATCCCTTCCTTTTTCAGCGTCTCGCGGATGATGAGCGCGGTCATGGCCCCGGTGTAGACCGGCACATTGATCTGCTTGAGCAGATACGGCAGCGCCGCCACCACATCGTCATGCGCATGGGTGATGAAAATGGCCTTTACCCGATCCTTGTTCTGGATGAGATAAGAAAAATCAGGAATGATGAATTCCACGCCCAGGGTCTCGCTGTCCGGGTATTTCAGACCGGCCTCGATGACAAAGATCTTCTCGTCCACCTCCACGACAAGCATGTTCTTTCCGTCTTCGTCGAGTCCGCCAAGCGCAAAAATACGAACTTTACTCATAGTTTCCTCCAATCTGATATGTTATTATGTGCTTTACAAAATGCCGCCTCACGGCGGTATCTTCATCACAGTCATCGTCATTATACCCCAAATATGAAGAAAAAGCCATCCTCAAACGGCTTTCTCTTCTCTTCTCTCGATCACGAACGGGCTTCTTCTCCCTTCAGCGACCAGGTCCTGGCCTCCGTGATGATCACCTCGACGATATCGCCGGCCTGCGCGTTTTCCGCGGTGAAATTGACCAGCTTGTTGGTCTCGGTATACCCGCTGTAGATATGCTCGTCTTTCTTGCTTGGCCCATCGACCAGCACCTTCACCCTGCGGCCCACATACGCCTTGTTCTTTTCCAGGGCGTGCGCGTTCCACCGCGCGTTGAGCTGCGCCAGGCGCTGCTGCTTCACTTCCAGCGGCACGCTGTCTTCCATGCGTGCGGCAGGCGTTCCCTCACGCGGAGAGTAGATGAACGTATACGCATTGTCAAAGCGGCAGTAATCCACGATGTCCAGCGTATGCTGGAACTGCTCATCGCTCTCGTTGGGAAAGCCGACGATGATGTCTGTCGATATCCCGCATTCAGGGATGGCGGCCTTGATCCGGTCAAACAGCGCGCGGTACTGCTCGATGCTGTAGCGGCGGCCCATCCGCCTGAGCACGTCGCTGTCGCCGGACTGCACCGGCAGATGGATAAACGGCATGATGTTGTCACAGGAAGCGATCGCTTCGATCATCTCATCGCTGAAGTCCCAGGGATGCGATGTGGTGAAGCGGATCCGGTCGATCCCTGTCTTCGCGCTCTCCCGCAGCAGCGCGGCAAATCCGCCTGCTATGCCCAGATCTTTGCCATAGGCGTTGACATTCTGTCCCAGCAGGGTCACTTCCCGATACCCCTGCGCCTTGAGCTCGCGCAGCTCCTGCAGGATATCTTCCATGGCGCGGCTGCGTTCTTTTCCTCTGGTATATGGCACGATGCAGTAGGTACAGAACTTATCGCAGCCATACATGATGTTGACCCATGCCTTGTGGCGGCCGAACCGGCGCACCGGCAGGTTCTCGATGACCTCTCCTTCCTGGGAGAAGACCTCGACGCATCGTTCCTGTCCTGAGATCACCGCATACAGCAGCTGCGGCAGTCGATGCAGATTATGCGTGCCGAAGATCAAGTTCACATGGCGATACTTCTCCAATACCGTACTGACCATCTCTTCCTCCTGCGCCATGCATCCGCACAGGCCGATGACCAGATCGTCGCGCTGCACGCTCAGCCGCTTGAGCGAACCCAGCTCGCCCAGCACCTTGTCTTCGGCGTTGCGGCGCACCGCGCACGTGTTGATGAGGATGACGTCGGCCTCCTCCGCCTGGGCGCAGGGCGCATAGCCCAGCGATTCCAGGATGCCTGCCAGCGTCTCCGAATCACGTTCGTTTGCCTGGCAGCCATAAGTCCGTATATAATACCGTTTTCCCTTTCCCAGATCCTGACATTCAGGCGGAATGGAAAACAGTGATTTTTCGATCACGCTGGCCGTGTGGGTCCGTTTCGATGCGGCGCGCAGATCCGGCAGCACCCACCCGGGCTGTTGTTTTATCATTACATTACCTCCGTCCGATGATGTTTCAGAAAAAAACCAAGCGTAACGCCTGGTTTACTGAGAAATTGCAGATACTGGGCAAGTGGATACACAAGTTCCGCAGTCGATGCAAGTACCCTCGTCACAAACTGATTTACCTTCACCGTCCATAGATAAAGCAGATACCGGACAAGCTCCTACACAGGCACTGCATCCAATGCAAGTATCTCTGTCAATTGTTACAGCCATGTTAAACTTCCTCCTTTACAACCGAAGTCATTATAGCATTCCTGTCTGTCAAAATCAACCGCAAAATGTTACTGCTCACTGACAGGCCCGTTTTGCGGAATCGTTTTCCTTTCCTGCTCCTTGCGCCGTTTCAGCCGCTCATTGATGTTGGTGCGCAGCAGGCTGTAGATGACCGAGCACAGCGGGATGAAGATGATCATGCCGATCACGCCCATGAGCGAACCGCCGATGGAGATGGCCACGATCACATAGAGAGGCGGCAGTCCCACCGAGTTGCCGACGACATGCGGATAGATCAGATTGCCCTCGACCTGCTGGATGCAGACCACCATGATGATGAAATAGAGCGCCTGCATCGGATCGACCATGGCGATGAACAGCGCGGAGATCAGACAGCCCACGAATGCGCCGAACATCGGCACCAGCGCGGTAAAGCCGACGATCACGCCGCCTAAAAACGCATACTGGATCTTCAAGATCACGCCGCCCACGGTCACCAGCGATCCCAGGATCAGACACTCCGTGCATGATCCGCCGATGTAATTGGTGAACGTCGACCTGGTCAGCTCCAGCACATACAGCGTCTTCGTATAGACCCGATCGCTGCAATAGGCCTTCAGCATCTTCTTTCCGCCGATGATGAGGCGTTCCTTATTGAAGAGCGCAAGGATGGCGAAGACGAACGCCACGAACAGCGTGACCGCCCACGATACGGTGGTGGAGATGACGCTGATGGCGGAAGCGAAGACATTGCCTGCGCCGCCACTGAGCACCCAGTCCGACAGCGTCTGGAAGAGCTCGTCATAATTCAGGTTGCTGAGGTTCTCGATGCTCGCGCTTTCCGCCAGCGTACGCAGCTGCGGGTATTTTTCCGCCATCTGATTGATCCAGGCGACGAAATCCCCCACTGCGCGCGGCAGCTGCTCGATGATGTTCTCGACCGATGTAGAGAGGTGCGGGATGATCACGAACAGGAAGCAGCCGATGACCAGCGCAAAGATCAGCAGCGAGCTGATCACCGAGATGATGCGCATCAGCCGCGGCCGGATCGGCGTGAAGCGAAGCAGATCCTCGATGCGGCTGACCAGGATGTTCAGCACAAAAGCGATGCCTCCCCCGATCAGAAAAGGGGTCAGGATGGAGAGCAGGCGCATGGCGATATCCCAGATCAGCGACAGGTTCTGCAATGCGAAATAGACGAAGAGCGCAAACAGGATGAGCCCGCGGTATGTCTTGATCTTTTCGCGATATTTCTGTGTATCCGGATGCATAAGATTCCTCCTTGCTGCATATAGGAATACTAACACATTTTCATCGCCGGTTCAATGCCGCAGAAAAAACGCACCCGAAGGTGCGTCAGCTTTCATCAAACTTCGATGATCTTCATCGCATTGGTCGCGCCATATCCGGTCGGATAACCAGCGACGATGATGATGGTCTCTCCCTTATGGATGCCATAGCTCATCGCGATATTGCGCGCCAGGGAAGCCTCGTTCTCTCTGGTGTTCACGGTCTCGGAGAAGATGGCGGTCACGCCCCAGTTCGCTGCCAGGGAACGCTGCGTGCGCTCATCGAAAGTGACCGCGAGGATCGGTGCCTGCGGGCGGAACTTCGCGATGCGGCGCGCCGTGTTTCCGCTCTGGGTAAACGCGACGATGCCTGCGACTTTCATCGCCAGCGCCGTATCTGCCACGGAAATGCCGATGGCGTCATTCTTCGTGCGCGTGCAAGAGCGGATGGACTTCTTCAAACGATCGCGGTAAGGGATGATCGGCTCGATGGCATGCGCGATCTTGACCATCGTGGATACCGCCTCGATCGGATAGTGACCGGATGCAGATTCCGCAGAAAGCATGATCGCATCGGTGCCATCCAGGATCGCATTGGCGACATCGCTCGCCTCGGCACGGGTCGGACGCGGATTATCCTGCATGCTCTCCAGCATATGCGTTGCAGTCACGACCGGCTTGCCCATCTCATTGGCCGTTGCGATGATCTTTTTCTGGTAGATCGGAACGAGCTCCAGGGATACGTCCACGCCCAGATCGCCGCGGGCCACCATGACACCGTCAGCGACTTCCAGGATCTCGCGTAGATTGTCAAATCCTTCCTGGTTCTCGATCTTCGGGATGATCTGCACATCCTCACGGCCTTCTTCGATGAGGATGCGGCGGATGGCCAGCACGTCCTCTTTGCGGCGCGTGAAGGAAGCGGCGATATAGTCGATGCCCTGACGGCAGCCGAAACGGATATCCGCCTCGTCCTTCTCGGAGATGAACGGCATGCTCAGCTTGACGCCCGGCAGATTGCATCCCTTGCGGCTCTTCAAGGTATGCGGGTTTTCCACGCGGCATTTCAGCGCGCCGTCTTCCTTTTCGATGATGGTCAGACGCATCTTGCCATCGTCGATCAGGATGGTGCCTCCTACCTCGACATCGTTGAACACTTCCGGACACTGAATGTGGAAGCACTCATGCGTGCCGAGCACCTTTTCCCGTACGATGGTGACGATCTCGCCTTTTTCATAAGACTCCGTCTTGTTCTCAAAGTCACCCAGACGGACTTCCGGCCCCTTGGTGTCCAGCAGGATGGCGATGCTCTTTCCGGTCTCCTTGACGATCTCACGGATCGTCTTGATGCGGCGTCCGTGTTCCTCATAATCCCCGTGCGAAAAGTTCAGACGGATGATGTTCATGCCGGTGTCGACCAGCTTGCGCATCATTTCCTTGCTCTCGGAAGCCGGTCCGATCGTACAGATGATTTTCGTTTTTCTCTCCATATCCATAAATTGACTTTTTTCCTTTCTAAACCCTTTTTACCATGTTTATACGAGACGCTCAAACAGATTCTGCAGCGGCTTGCGGGAAGTGCGCGGCATGACCAGCGCCTCCTCGATCGGCACAGAAACGATCTGATTCTCTATAATGCTGATGCACTGACCGCCGATGCCCTGCATCAACAGGTCCACGGCCTTTTCTCCCATGCGTGATGCCAGGATGCGGTCGCTCGGCGTAGGCGCGCCTCCGCGCTGGATATGACCCAGGATGGTGGCGCGTCCGGAGAAGCCGGTGTTCAGGCTCACTTTTTTGGCAAACTGATGCACATCCGTGATCTTTTCGGAAATCACGATGATCGCATGACGCTTCTTCTTGATCAGATCCAGATCGCGAAGGCGCTCCAGGACCTCGCTTTCCTCAAAGCCCGTATCGCTGGTGATCACGATCTCCGCACCGCAGGAAATGCCGGCCCATAAAGCGAGATCTCCGCAGCGGTTTCCCATGACCTCGACGATGGAGCAGCGGTGATGGGAATTGGATGTGTCGCGCAGCTTATCGATCGCGTCGACCACGGTCGTCAGCGCCGTGTCGAATCCGATCGTAAAATCGGTGCACGTGATGTCGTTATCGATGGTGCCCGGGATGCCGATGCAGTTGATGCCCATCTCGGTCAGCGCCAGCGCGCCGCGGTAAGAGCCATCTCCCCCGATCACGACGACCGCCTCGATGCCACGTTTCTTCAGCTGGGTGACAGCCTTTGCGCGGACTTCCGGATCCTTGAATTCCGGCAGGCGGGCAGATCCCAGAATGGTGCCGCCGCGGTCGATGATCTCACCGACGCTGGCCTTGGTCAAAGGCTCGATATAGCCTTCCACCATTCCCTTGTATCCATCATAAATTCCGAATACTTCGATGCCGCTGTTCAAAGCGACGCGTGTGACGGCACGGATAGCTGCATTCATCCCCGGCGCGTCTCCGCCGGAAGTTAAAACACCGATACGTTTGACCATAAAACTCTCCTCCATTCACGAACATAATCATAGCATCATGTTCTGGCTGATTTCAAGAAAAAATTACCTTCTTGAACGGCCTTTCAGCTTTTTTTCGACACTAAGCGCTTTCACCCTTTCCAGCACGCGCAGCGCCGCCACGGCCTCTTTCTGACGGCCTTGCGCAGCAGCGAAACGCGCCTGCAGTTCCTCCATCGTATAATTGCTGGTGAAGTACGTCAGACGGTGGTGATTCATGCGTGCATCGAGCAGCGTGAGCAGCACTTCATCCCTGGACCAGGCGGTCATGCTCTCCCCGCCGATATCATCGAATACCGCGATGTCGGCATCCGTGATGCGCGAGAGCATCTCCTCCATCGCCTCGCTGTCGGAAAACAGCAGCTTCAGCTGAGAGATGAGCCTGGGCACATTGACGAAGGCGCAGCTGAGCCCCTTGCGGGCATAATAGTTGCATACGCCGATGCACAGGTAGCTCTTGCCTACGCCGGGCGGCCCGGCCAGATAGATCCCGCGCGTCTTCTGTTCCTGCAGCAGATGCGCGATCAGCGCGAAATAGACTTCTTTGTAGTCTGCGCTCTCCTTGCTGACATCCAGGGTGGTGAGGTCGATCTGCAGATCGTCACGGCCGAAGTCCATGACGGTGTAGCGGCGCTGATGATGAAGACGCGCCTGCTCATCATTATAATGCGCACAAGCGCGCAGTCCATACGTCAGGACACCGTCATAAGTCAGGTCGAGGTAGTGGCCCTGGGGCTCATGGACGCAGAACGCCAGCCCCTGACACCGTTCACAATATGTCTTCGTGGCGAGCCATTGCTGCAGCATGCCGCTGTGCGCGTCGATGAATGATTCATCCAGCTGATTGGCACGCAGGAAATCCTGCACATGCGGATCGCGGCGCAGCTTGCTCAGCAGCGCTTCTCTTGCGGCCTTGGCCTCTTCGCTCATCTCGATCTTAAAGGATACTTCTTCCATTTACTCACCCCTCAGCGCCTTCTGCATGCGCGCGATGGCTTCATCATCCACCTGCGCATCCGTGCGCTCTTCGCTTTGTTCATACCATTTCGGCAGCGATGCGCCGCCGCTCTCTCTTCCCTGCTTTTCTCCGGCCGCCTGCTTCTGCGCCTTCTCCAGCGTATCGATGCCGAGGCGGACCCAGCTGGACGCGACCTTTTCCACATAGTTCCGCGCAAAGCTCTGGTTCGTCTTTTCCAGCACGGTCTCGATGAGCACGTTGGCCACCTCGCGCGGCAGATGATAGCGGGTCATGAGCGATTCGATCAGCTGGCGGTCGCTGCGGGAGACCTCCACGCCGTGCTGCTTCTGCTGAAAGAAGAGCACTGGCGCCATATCATAAGGATTGCGTGCTTCCCCTGAGGTGACGGCATGCGCGCCGCGCGCCTTCTTGCGCAGCAGCTCCGTATTGAACACGCCGGTGCGCGGGTTGATGCACTGATTCACCAGCCTGCGCATCTGCACCTCGCTGAGCCCATGCGCCAAGGCGAGCTCGGCGATGAGCCGCATGTTCTGCGGCGTCTGCAAGCGAGCGGGAAAGCGCCGCTCCAGCCCCTGCAGGAACACATCGAAGCGAAAGGGCAGCTGCTGATCCGAAGGCTGCGGGCGCATCTGCACGAATGCCTCCTCCTGCGTGCCCGCAAACGTCTCGGCGGCATCCATCACGGCACTGATCTCCACCAGCTTTTCCGTATCGCGCGCATCCTGCGCAAAGCGCAAACGGGCTGCCTCATAAGCCTTTGTCCCCAGCTGATTCAGATACAGCCGGCCCAGCACCTCATGGCGCAAAAACGCATTGCCTTCCATAGGCGGGCAGAGCTGATAGACATAAGACTGATCCTTTGGATCCATGTACGTGCGCAGCAGCAGGAAGCGCTCGAGGATCTGACGCTGCTGATGCACCCGATCGACGCTGAAGCCCAGCAGGATGAAGGGCGTATGATCATGGGGAAGATGCTCGTCCGCGCCCAGCGCCAGCATCGTCTCATAAAGCGCGAGCGCCTCATGGCCCATCAGCGGCCCATACAGCAGGCTGAGCACCTGATGATCCTGCTCGCAAAGCGTCCGGCAGGGGATGATCGTGCATCCTTCCTCTCTGTTCATCGGCTCACCTATGCCTTTCCAGACAGGACAGCACCTGTCGTTTCAATGATTCTCTGTCAGCATTATTGTATAACACGACATCGCATAAAGCAATTTTTTCTTCCTGGCTCATCTGCGCGGCCAGCCGGCGTCTGGCTTCCTGCTCACTGACCCCGCGTCCCTTCAGCCTGGCGATCAGGATATCCTCATCCGCGGCCACGACCCAGGTCTCGTCAAAGGCATCCTGCCAGCCGCATTCAAACAGCAGCGGCACCTCCGCCACGGCGATCTCGCTGCCGCAGTGCGCCATCTCTTCCTGCAGGCGCTGTTTGATGAGCGGGTGCAGGATCGCTTCCACTTCCCGCCGGCCCTCCGCCGTCTCAAACATGTGATCGCTGAGCGCCTGCCGGTCGATCTCCCCTTTTGCGTCGATGAACCGGCTGCCATAGCGCTCAAGCAGCGCCGCATGGCCCGCTTCTTTCGGCCTGAGCAGCTGCGCGTTGATCTCATCGCAGTCAAAGACCGGGATGCCCGCTTCCTTCAGGACAGCGATCACGCTGGACTTGCCTGCGCCCATCACCCCGCTCAGGGCAATCTTCTTCATCTTCTTTTCTGACATTTCGCACAATAATATGTCCCTCTTCCGCCGGCCTGCACCTTGATGATCTCACTGCCGCAGACAGGACATGGCTCTCCTTTCTTCGCATGCACCTTCAGCTGCAGCTGAAAGCGGCCGTCCACCCCCAGCGATGACGTGTAGCTGCGGATGGTCGTTCCTCCGGCCCGTATCGCCCCATTCAGGATGCGCCGGGCCTGGACGAGCAGTTCCTCAGCATCCTTCCTGCGCAGGCGGTAAGCCTTCGTCAGCGGATGCAGGCCTGCGGCAAAGCAGATCTCATCCGCATAGATGTTGCCGATGCCGGCGATGATGCGCTGATCGAGCAGCGCCTGTTTGAGCGTGATGCGGCGCGCATGCAGATGCGCATACAGCTCATCAGCGCTCAGCGTCTCATCCAGCGCATCCTTTCCGACACGGGCAAAGCAAGGGCATTCCCGCAAGCTGCCTTGCTTGGGATAAGCGTACATGCGGCCAAACTTGCGGGTATCGTGATAGCGCAGCTCCCGGCCGTCTTCCAGCTGGAAGATGACATGCACATGACGCGCGTCAACCGGCGCAGAAGGCTGCTGCAGATAAAATTTTCCTTCCATGCGCAGATGGGCGATCCACCAGACATCGCCCAGATCGAAGCAGAGGTATTTGCCGATCCGCGCATAATCTTCGATGCGCCGTCCGCAGACCAGCAAAGCGAACGTCTGCGGGTCTCCGTGGATGATGCGCGCCCATCTCACCTGGACATCACAGATGCGCGCATGCCCCATCTGCGCATGCAGCGTATCCAGCACGGTCTGTACTTCAGGAAGCTCAGGCATACGCGCACCTACTTCGCCTCATACCAGGTGCGGCCGATGCTCGCATTGGCGACGAGGGGCACCTTCAGCTTCACGACGTTCTGCATGCCTTCCTTCACGATGCGCATCATCTGCTCGACCTCATCCTCAGGCACATCAAAGATCAGCTCATCGTGGATCTGCAGGATCATGCGGGAGCGCACTTGCTCCTCCTGCATCTTCTTGTCGATGGCGATCATCGCCATCTTGATGAGATCGGCAGCGCTGCCCTGGATCGGCGCATTCATGGCCGCGCGTTTGCCAAACTCCCTCATCATATAGTTTTTGTCGCTGATCTCTGGGATATACCGCCGCCGCTGGAACATCGTCGTCACATAGCCATGCTCCTCGCAGAAGGCGATCGTGTCATTCATGAAGGCGTGGATCTTCGGATAAGAAGCGAAGTATTTCTCGATGAAGCTGTGCGCCTCTTTGCGGGTGATGCCCAGCTGCTCGCTCAGCCCATAATCCGACTGTCCGTAGACGATGCCGAAATTGACGGTCTTGGCGCTGCGGCGCATGGACGCGTCTACCTCATCCTCGCTGACATCGAAGATCTGCGCAGCCGTCCGGGTATGGATGTCGCTGCCATGGCTGAACGCGTCGATCATCTGGGTCTCATCGGCCATGTGCGCCAGCATGCGCAGCTCGATCTGTGAGTAGTCCGCCGAAAGGAACACATGCCCTTCCTCCGCCACGAAGGCCTTTCTGATCTCCCGTCCCTCTTCATCGCGCACGCTGATGTTCTGCAGGTTCGGTTCGCTGCTCGACAGCCTGCCGGTCTGCGCCAGCGCCTGATTGAACACGGTGTGGATGCGCTGATCTTGCGAGATGTGCTTCTTCAGTCCGACCACATATGTGGTGTACAGCTTGGCATACTTGCGGTAATCGAGCAGACAGGGGATGATCGGGTGCACATCGCGCAGCTTTTCCAGCACCTCCACCGCGGTGGAGCGCTTCTTGCCAGACTTGAGCCCGAGCTCATCGAAAAGCACGATGCCCAGCTGCTTAGGGGAATTGATGTTGAACTCATGACCGGCATATGTATATACCTTTGCGGCATTTTCCTCCATGCGCGCATGGGTGACTTCTCCGATCTCATCGAGCACGTCTTCGCTGATGTGGATGCCCTCCTGCTCCATCTTGAACAAGATGCGGGAAAGGGGCATCTCCAGCGTGGTGAGCAGCGGCCACATCCCTTCCTCGCGCAGCTTCTCCTTCATCTGTGGGACGATCGGAGCCATGCCGGCGAGCAGCGCTTCCATATAGGCGCACTGGCGGTCAAACTCCGGCAGTATCGCCTTGCCCTTCTTGCCATAGACATCGTCGATCGACAGCGGCATGGGGATCTGATAATGATCCAGGAAGCGCTCGAAGCTGGTGATCGAGCTGTCCAGCAAAAAGCTGCCCAGCATCAGATCGAAGGCGAAATCACTGCATGCGATGCCGCTGCGCGCGGCCGCATGATAAAACTCCTTGGCATTGTAGGTGATCTTGTGCTCATCCTGCGCCAGATACCGCAGCAGGCGTTCATCGCGTCTGGCGTCATCCAGCGTGATGTAATAGCACTCTCCCTGGCAGTACAGCGCAAAGCCATAGAGCGCCTTGCGGGTATAATGCTCATTATCGCAGTCCGCCAGGATGATGGTGTTTTCCGCAGACAGGTCGGCATCGATATGGTCCACACAGCGGATGTGCTGCTTGACGAGCGGTTCGGCATGTTCCTGCTGCAGGAATGATTTCATCTCATATTTGCGGTAGAACTCATTGACGTTTGGCGCAAAGCCGGAAAACGCGAGGTCATCGAGCGCAAAGGGGATGTCTGCATCGCGGCGGATCGTGGCCAGAAAGCGCGAGAGCATGGCGCTCTCCTTGCCCTCCTCCAGCTTCTCCCGCAGCTTTCCCTTGACCTCGTCGATATGCGCATAGACGCCATCCACGCTGTCATAGCAGCTGAGCAGCTTGAGCGCGGTCTTTTCCCCGACGCCCTTCACGCCGGGGATATTGTCGGCCGTATCGCCCATCAGCGCCTTGAGGTCGATGATCTGCTCGGGACGAAGGCCATACGCGTCCTGCAGCGCCTGCAGATCCATCAGCTGCATCTCGCTGATGCCTTTTTTCATGAGCAGCACATCGGTGGTCTTGTCGATGAGCTGCAATAAGTCGCGGTCGCTCGAGAGGATGGTGATGGACACCTCCGGGTGCGCGGACGCAAATGAACCGATGATGTCATCCGCCTCGATCCCTTCGCATTCATAGCGCTTTACGCCGCAGGCATCGAGAAACTCGCGGGCGATGGGAAACTGCACGATCAGCTCTTGATCCAGCGCTTTGCGCGTGCCCTTGTATTCCTGGTATGCCTCATGCCTGAAGGTCGGCTTGCCGGCATCCCAGGCGACCAGCACGCCGTCGGGCTCGATCTGTTCCAGCGCCTTTTGGAACATGGTCACGAAGCCGAACACGGCATTGGTGGGAATGCCGTTGGCCGTGCGCATCATGCGGCCGTACACGGTCGCATAATAGGCGCGGAACAGCATCGAATTGCCATCCAGAAGCAGAAGTTTTCTCATATATCTCATCACCCTGTCAGTCGATGACAGGTCTCCTTTCTATCGGTACTTATTTTAACACATTTGTTCCGCCTTGAAACAGCGGACGCAAAAAAGACGGATCATCGTCCGTCCGTTCATTCCAGGCCGAGCAGCACATTGAGGTTCTCCTGCATCAGCGTCAGGTAATTCTTTCCCGCCCGCTGCTGCGCATCGCTCAGCGAAGAGATATTGTTGAGGGGGACCGGGGTCAGTCCCAGTTCATTGATGATCTGCAAGCGCAGATCGATCATATCCTGCGGCAGGTTTTCCTCGATGGCCATATACTGCACGCCTTCTTCCCGCAAGGTCTCGATGATCACGGAAAGCTGCTCATCGTCCGGCAATGCGCCATAGCGAGAGAGGCAGACGGGATAGACCTGGATGCCATAGTTCTGCCAATGGCCGAAATTCGGGGTCATGACCGCGACGCGGATCTGCTTTTCCCGCAGCTGCTGATAGCGGGCATCCAGCCTGGAGAGCGCGATCTCCAACGCATCATAATTATCCGCAAACTCCTGGGCATAGGCCGGATAACGCTCACTGAGGTAATCGCGGATGCAGGCAGCCATGCCGCACATCGTCACCGCATCCATCCACAGCGTGGGATCGGAATAATACATATCGACATCGTCAAAGGCATCTCCCGCATACCATGGCTGCGTCTCGTTGTTTTCGCCATAGCGAAGAAACGGAAAGTTTCCCAGCTGATCGACCAGATTGACCTGCTCGATCCTACTGTCCGTGATCTCATCCGCATACGCTTCATAATATGATTCCAGCCCGCCCAGATAAAGGAGCGCATCGCTCTGGGCGAGCAGTTCCTGATAGTCGTCGCGGATCTGCGCGCGCTGGATCAAGGTATTCTCGCTGAGCAGCACGCAGCTGACTCGATCCTGCGCGATCTGTTCGACCAGATACTGCAGCGGATAACAGGTGACCAGCACCTGATCGTGCGTCGCCCTGCAGCCGCACAGCGTCATCAGGGAAAGACACAGACACAGGGTCATCTTCACCAGTTTCATACGCATCACCACCAGATGCATTATATCATATTTTGACCGCTGCGGCAGTGAAACAATCGTTTCAGCCATGTCCGCTCATCGATGAGCTGCGTGCCCTCCTGCAGATAATTGGTGCGGTTGCGGTAAAGGTCGTGCTGCGCGTGGACCTTGCGGCGGCCCAGAAAGGGATGGGAGAGCCGGTAACGGTAAAAGCTCATGCGCTCTTCCGTCAGGCGGGCGTGCTGCATCAGCTCCTGGATGAACAGGACAAACAGCGTGATCATCCCCGCCGCATCGCGCATGCAGCCAGAGAGGAAGATCACCGGCAGCGCCGCGAACGAGCACAGCACACCCAGCCGCTGCGCCTTTGCGTAAGGCAGCCACAGATGGAACAGGGTCTGCATGATCCTTCCGCCATCCAGCGGCACCACCGGCAGCAAGTTGAACAGCAGCATGGCCTGGTTGATCTCCATCAGATAGCCGGCGAAGGATACGGAGATGAGCGAACAGGACGCCATGGCCTGCAGCAGAAACGGAAACAGCAGATGCATGCATGGGCCGGCAGCCAGGATGAACAGCGCGCTGCCCACGCTGACATAGCTGATCTCATCGATCTGCGCGCACAGCCCGAAGGGGTAGATCCGCACCCGGCGCACCGGGCAATGCACCAGCATGGCCGCCAGACAGTGCGCCGCTTCATGCAGGCTCATCATGAGGAAGATCGCCAGCAGCACTTTCCAGCATCCGCTGAACCAGGCGAACAGCATCATCGCCGCCCACAGCAGCAGGCCGATCACCCTTCGCTCATGTCCTCCAGCGCGATCTCCTCTCCATCCCTGAAGCAGCGGATCTCCACATATTCCTGATACGTGCCCAGGGCCGCACCGCTGCGGATGCGCTCATCCTCCTGTACGGCGGCTTCCTGCAGGTTGGCGAAGTTGATCATCACCCCGTCATCGCTCTTCATGGTGACACAGTATGTCTCGTTCTGCGCCTCGATGTGCACGATGATGCCCTCACACACTGCCGTAGCTTCATTGGTGCCATTGTGATAGCGATGCTCCCCCACCGCCTCATACTGTCCCATGCTGGCGACGCTCTGCACCTCATCCTGACGAAACCAGGTGTCAAAGGGCAGATAGTCGCTCCAGTTCAGGCTGGTGAAATAGTCCATGGCCTGCTGTGCCTGAGGGATCTGCAGACGCAGGGCGATCATGAAGCTGAGCCCGCCCACGCAAAGCCCCATCACTGCGATCACGCCCTTGGTGAACCAGCGGCTCAGCCGATGCGGGCTTCTCTGCCTGCTCTTTCGGCTGATGCGTCTTCTGATCCTTCTGATGTCGTCCATGTGCTCACCTCTATCATTCATATGTATGCGGCAGCCTCGTCAATATGTCAGGTGGCAAAGATCCTGGACAAAAACCGGCGTTCATTGAGCTTGGGCAGCGCGACCTTCTCTTTGAGAAAGCGGCGGGCAAGCACATCGAAGCAGTGATAGAGCTGTGAATCGCGGGCGACGGCGATCGGCAGGCCGCGGTTGTTGCAGGACTGCATGCGCACGTCCTCCACGATATAGCCCAGCAATGGGATGGCCAGCCAGCTGGTGGCATCCTCGATCTTCACGCACATGCCTTTATCGATGGCCCTGGGGCTCACCTTGTTGAGCACGAGCTCGAGCATGGCCACCCCTTCCTTGAGCAGCAGGCCGATCACCCGGTCCGCATCCTGAAGCGCGCTCACATCGAGGTTGCTGACGATGATGGCGCGGCTGGCCACGGTGCTGGCGAAGCGAAAGCCGCTTTCCACCCCTGCCGGCGTATCGATGAACAGATAATCGAACTGATTCTGCAGCACGCGCATCACGCGGACAAAGTCCTCCTGATGGATGCCGGAAAAGTTGACGCCCTTGCACACCGGCAGCAGATAAAGGTTCTTCTCGCGTTTATCCTGCAGCAAGGCGCGTTCGAGCAGACAGCGCTCTTCGACCACATCCTGCATATCGAAGATCACCCGGTTGTCGAGCCCCATCATGAGATCGAGATTCTTCAATCCCAGATCCGCATCGACAAGACAGATCTTGTATCCTTTTGACGCCAGCATCATGCCCAGATGGATGCAGACGCTGCTTTTCCCCACACCGCCCTTTCCGGACGTCACGGCAATGATTTCTCCCATGAATTCCCTCCTCACGTCATATCTTAATCACAGCGCGGCGCGGAGGCTGTCGAATCTTGTATGCGGCGGCAAATGAGCCGCTGTCCCTCTGCGCTCACCTTGCAGGGCGCAGGACAGCTGATGCGCGCGAATGCAGAATCACCGATGCGGATGCGCGCCTCCTTCAGCGCGCCGGCATAGAGCACATCGTCGGCGTGAAACAGGTCGACCACTCCTTCCACGCTTCCCATCACGCACAGCGTGGCTGTGCATGCCAATGTCCCGCCGGGACGGACACTGCCAAACAGCATCGTCTCTTCCTGCAGGCTGAGCCGTTCGCCGCTGTGCACATGCTGTTCCACGATGCGCATGCGCGAGGGATCATGCGTGCCCGGGTTGATCCCGAGGATGCCGATCTGATGCGCCTGACACAGCCGCAGAAAGCGCAGCGCCTGCTGATCGCTGAGCGGCGGAACATGAAAAAAAGCCGCCGCGCGCGCATCAGGCTGCAGTGGCGGCAGGCTTTGCTGAAACTGCTGGAGCATCTCCTCCACATCCGCAGACTGAAGGAAGATATGCATCCTGCTCTTTATTTCCTTGATCTTAACGTGTACCATCTGACCTTCTCCTCCTGGCGGATCCGCAGGGCCTTCATTCGCTGATAGTCGTTCTTGATCCGCACCAGCATCACGACCGCGAATACGAGGACGCCGTTGCCGATGATGGAGAGGAACTCATAGTTCACGATCCATGCGGCAAACTGCATCTCGCTTGCGCCACTGACCCTCATGTATAAGAATACCAGCAGATCCTTGACGAAAATCGTCGCAATGCAGAGGATGATGGATTCCAGCATGGAATCGCCCATGTGCCGTGACCACAGCTGCAGCAGCAGCGCGATGAGCAGGTAGACCGACGCATGCAGCAGAAACGTGTCTGTCACGAACAGATCGACCAGAAGCCCATAGAGAAACGCGGTCAGGCAGCGGTCAAACAGCATCTCTTCCCGGATGACGAGCACGAGGGAACAAAACCCCACCGAAGGCAGGAAGACGAGGTCGTTCATCAGGAAGTTGCCGGGAAACAGCACGCTGATGGCCAGATCGACCAGGGTGCACAATCCAAAAAACAGCCAGTTGGTCATCTCAGTTCACCTCGATGACAGTGACGTAGTCAAAATACTGGAAATTGGAGACCGGCTCGACATAGATGACCTGTCCCAGCTGATTATCCAGCGTCTCCACCTTCTTGACGGTGCCGACGAACAGTCCGCTGGGGTATATGCCGCCCTTGCCGCTGGTCACGACCTGCATGCCTTCCTCAACTGCCTGATCATCCAGCAGGGAGACCACATACGCCTGTTCATTGGTGTCATAGGACTCCAGGATGCCTTCCACGCTGGACGCCTGTCTTTCGCTGTCCTGTGCCTGCTCTTGATCCTGATCCTCACCATCGCTTTCACCGTCCCCGCTTTCCTCCGCATCATTTCCCAGGTTGATGCGGACGGCGACCTTGTTGTTCTTGTCCTCACAGGTCAGCAGCTTCACTACGCTGGTGCTGTCCTGCACCTTCCAGATCTTTCCGATGACGCCCTGTGAGTTCATGACGACCATATCCTCTTCGATGCCGTCATTGGCGCCGACGTTCAGCGTCACCTGATCGTTCCAGTATGTGCTGTCCCGGCCGATCACCTTGGCCGAAATGCGGTTGAAGCCGGTCAGCGACTCATTCATATTCAGCAGTTCGCGCAGCTCCTCATTCTCGCGCTGGGCATTTTCATACAGCGCCTGATAGTTCGTGGTCATGCTGAGCTCTTCGCGAAGCGTGTCATTTTCATCCTTTACCTTCCACAGATTGGCAAAATCGCTGCTGAAATTCTTGATGGAGGTCAGCGGATAATCGATCAGGCCGTATTTCAGATAGCTGACGGCACTGTAGCCGATATCGCTGATACTGGCCTGTTTCATCCCCTGAAACAGCAGTCCGAGGGCCAGAAAAAAGCCGATCAGACACATCAGAATTTTCTGCGCTTTCGTAAATTTTGACATTTCCTCACCTTTTTCCGTTCTGTTCAGTTACTTATTATAAAGGGTATCGGACAATGTTTCAATCTATAAAACCGCTTTGTCTGAAACTGAACCAGGCGTTGGGGCTCACGATGATATGATCCATCAGCGGGATGCCGACGATCTTTCCGCTCTCCACGATCTGCCGGGTCACATGATGGTCTGCCGATGAAGGCTCCGCGCTTCCGCCTGGATGATTATGCGCGCAGATGATGCTGGAGGCGCTCTGCCGCATGGCCTCCTTGAACACCTCGCGCGGATGGACCATCGACGCGTTCAGCGTGCCGATGAACAGCACCCGATGATGCAGGATCTCGTTTTGCTGGTTGAGATACACCGCGATGAAGTGCTCCTGCTGCGCATAGCCATAGCTGAGCCGCAGCCATCGCACCAGATCATCGGGCGAGCAGATCGCAACCTTTTCCAGGCTGCTGCGATCGATGCGCCGGCAGAGCTCGATGCCGGCAAACAGCTGGATGGCCCGCACCTCCTTGATGCCGTTGATCTCCATGAGATCATTGGGATCCATATACATGAGCTCTCCCAGCGATCCGCACAGAGAGAGCACCTCATCTGCCAGCTCCAGCACGCTTTTCGACTTCGTTCCGCTCTGCAGCAGCAAAGCGATCAGCTCCCGGTTGCTCAGGGCGGACAGGCCCTCGCGCTTCGCTTTTTCGCGCGGGCGCTCATCAGGACTCATCTCTCGCACTTTCATCTTTCATCGCCTGCAGCACTTTCTGATAATCTTGTTCATCCACGGCCGTGCTCATCTCCTCTCCTTCCACGGTGATCTTCTTTGTGATGTACGCAAGTTCCATTTCCTCCAGTTTCTTTCCCTCCTCTTCTGTCTTGTCCTCTTCTTCATACACGCTGGTCATCACGATCTGTCTGCCATCCTCTTCCACCTGATACGGCGTCAGCCCCTTTTCCTTCAGCTGTTCGCAGATCTTCTGCGCATTTTCGCTCTCTGCGTAGATCCCGACCTGATTCAGGTAAAGGGTGCGGGTCTGCTGCTGGCCCCCGCCGAAATCCACCGTGGTGAACAGCACGTAATAAAACAATGAGAACACCAGGGAGAATGCCAGTGCAAAGGTGATGATGAGCCTGCGGTTTGCCATCTTCTCTCCTCCTCACCTCACTGTATGCGCATGCAGCGCTGTTCATTCCCGATCTTCCCATACGCCCGCGCATGTGCGCGCACTAAAAAAGGCCGCCTGCAGGCAGCCTTTGATCAATATTTCAGCTTGCGGATCCGTCCGAATCCGATGGTCCCTTCTCCGGCGTGGGCCATGATCACCGCGCGGAACACCCTGCGGTCGACCGGCCGGCCGCACGCTTCCTCCAGCAGGCTCTGCAGCTGATCGCAGACCTTCGGATTGTCCGCATGGATGATCATCCAGTCGTAATCCTCAGGATAGACGTCCTTCAGCACGCAGTCGATGCCTACGCGGTAAGCCTTGGCCGCGGTGCGCACCTTGTCCTGCACATCGATCCCGCCGTTCTCCACCTTCAGCAGCGGGTGGATCTTCAGCATGCCGGCCAGCGCGGCCGCTGCCGGAGAGATCCGTCCGCCGTTTTTCAGCGCGTTGAGATTTTCCGGGATCAGGATAGCGAACAGCTCGCCCTCGTTTTCGATCTTTTCCTTGATCTGCGCGCACGTATAGCCTTTTTCCAGCATTTCCCGCGCCGCCTTCAGCATATAGATCACCGGATAACAGACAAAGGTGGAATCCACGACGGTCACCCGTCCCTCATAGCGTTCCTTAGCCAGGCGGATCGCATTGGCGCACGTGCCGCTGAGCGCCCTGGACAGCGGAAGGTAGAAGACCTCGTCATGATCCTGCAGCAGTTCTTCCCACTTGCGCATGATCTCGCCGGCGCTTGGCTGGGTGGTGGTGATCTTCTTCTGCGCGCGCAGCGCCTCGAGGATATCGCTGTCGAACACGCTGACGCCCTCCAGGTATTCTTTGCCCTCGATGATCACCGGCATCCGGAGCACATGGATCCCCAGCTCCTTCGCCTCTTCTTCCGTTACATCCGCGCTGGAATCACAAAGCAGCGCTGTTTTCTTTTCCATCCGATCACTCCTCATCATATTTGTTTCAGTATATCAGTTCCATGCGCAAAACTCAAACCGCATCGATCATCGCGGCCACGCGCAGAGCGAAGGCTTCCGCCTGTTTCAGATCCGTTTCATCCGGATGGCTCAGCGCATGATCGAAATTGGCGATCATCGCACGGGCAGCGTCCTTCATCTTCTCGTCTTTGAGCAGTTCTTCATATCTGTGGCGGACGCTCACCGGCATCTTTCCCTGGCAGACAAAGGCGGCCAGCACGTCGTTGTCCGCGCCTGCCTGCTCCTTCATCCGCTCCTCGATGCGCTGGAAGTATGCCCGGTCCATGCCATAGCCGCAGGTGGCGAACAAAGCCACCTTCTGATGATGGATGCCGCTGATGACCTTCCGCATCTCCTCGCTGAAGCCGCCTCTGTCGCACCAGCTTCCCAGGAACACGACATCTGCCGCTCCGGTCAGCGGCTGCATCCCGAAGCCCACGCAGCGCTCCTGTTTCAGCGTGCTGCGGATCTCCTCGGCGATCAATGCCGTGTTGCCGGTGCGGGAATCAAACAATACTGCGTATTTCATCGATAGTCATCCTTCTTTCCATGCTGCATAGCAGCTTTTATCTTTATTATAACATGTTTTCCGTCATCGTTAACTGACACAGTGGCCTGATTGTCTATCAGCAGCAGCCGGTCATGATCTCGATGATCTCCCGATCCGTCTGCTGCATGCCCTCTCTGGCGAGGCGTGAGATATTGCGGATGGTGTTCTCCACGCCCTTGGAGACGATCCCCTCACCGCCGCGGAACTGGCTGCCGTGCCGATACATCTCATAGCCGAGCAGTCCCGCTTCGATGGCGCTGGCGATCTTCGCGGCGCAGCTGGGCTTCGCCCCGTCACAGACGACGCCGGAATTGACGGCCAGCGCATTGACCAGCGTATGCGATACTGCCTCAAGGTCTCCGCCATCCTGATAACAGATGCCGCAGGCGGCGCCGCAGCCCGCGCTGATGACGCCGCAATAGGCGCTCAGCTTGCCGATGCCGTTCTTGAGATGGATCGTGATCAGGTTGGACACGATCAGCGAGCGATACAGCAGTTCCCGTCCGGCCTGATGCGCCCTTCCCCAGACGACGAGGGGAACCGATGCGGTGATGCCTTGATTGCCGCTGCCGGAATTGATGATGACCGGCAGGCCGCAGCCGCTCATGCGCGCATCGCTGCCGGCGGCCGCATAGGCCCTGACCCTCGTATGCAGATCATCGCCCCGCATATCCAGCAACACCCTGCCGATGTTTGCGCCGTATCCCTGCTTGAGCCCCTCGTTGGCGATGGCCATATTACAACGGATCTGCCGCTGCAGCACGTCGCTCACTTCATCCAGATCGACGCTGTCCGCGAAATCGAGGATGCCTTCCACGCTCATGAACGAGCGGTCGATGAGCGGGGCCTCTTCCTGTCTGGGCTTTTCCCTGCGCAGCAGCACATCGCCGTTCTTCATCTCCCATACGATGTGGTCATGCGCACCGCTGATGCGGACGGCTGCTTCCTCTTCGCCATGGCGGACACGGACGATCAGATCGAGCACATCCGCTGACTCCAGACGGCGCACCTGGATATCCGTCCGTTCCAGATATGCCTTGATCTGCGGAAGGGATGATTCAGCGATGGACGCGATGACCTGCAAGCCGCGCGAAGCGTCTCCTGCCGCGATGCCCGCCGCAGCCGCAGCTTCGATTCCCTTCATCCCGCCGGTATGCGGAACGGTCACGCTCTTGACGTTCTTGATGATATTGCCGCTGGCTTCGATCAGCACATGCCTTGGCTCAGCGCCCAGCAGCTCGCGGGCACGGGCCGCAGCATAAGCAATGCTCACCGGCTCGGTGCATCCCATGGCCGCCACCAGCTCTTCCTTCAATACCTTGATATACTGTTGATAACGTTCATCTGTTTGCTTCATTCTATCCTGCTCCTATTCGATGTAATCTTATCATACCGGAGGGGAAATATACAGGCAATCAAAAAATTCATCTTTTTTACGAAAGGCAGTTGACAAAGCAGGCGGAAATGAGTAAGATAATTGAGCATGGAGACTTGTCCGAGTGGTTTAAGGTGCGATGTTGGAAGCGTCGTGTGGCTAATACCCACCATGAGTTCGAATCTCATAGTCTCCGCCATAGCTGATAACAGTTCTTCGGAACTGTTTTTTTATTTATGTCCGCTCGTGCAGACACAAAAAAAAGCCCTTTCGGGCTGATTTTTTTACTGGGGCGACTGATGGGATTCGAACCCACGAGTGACGGAGCCACAATCCGCTGTGTTAACCACTTCACCACAATCGCCATGTGCATGTTAGATTATACATGAAGGACCCCTGTTTGTAAATAGTTTTTTTCTTTTTTTAGCGAAAACTGAAGTGAAAAAGTAAACGCAACTCTAAGTGAGCCGAAATTGCATTTAGTCTCCACGAACTGCAAGTTGCATTTA
>UQPV01000023.1 GCA_900543035.1 uncultured Solobacterium sp. | reverse complement strand
TCTTTTGTAATATGGGGTAATACGTTTTCATTTCCGGCTCTCCTCTGATAAAAAATTTCTTATTTCGTTGTAAAAACAACGTATTTTTTCTTTTCATTTTAGTACACTTGTCACATCAGATCAAGCAAACAAAACCCCCTCGTCATCCGCTGATTTGACAAATACAGCCTCCCTCCCTTACAGCCGCAGATGCCGGGCAAGGGAGAGAGCCAATAAAATAAACGGAGGAAAATGAAATGGCGATCAAGAAAACCACGTTTGAAGATATCAAAAACGCATTGTGGGCAGGTGCAAATACATTTAGAGACAACATTGATGCATCAAACTATAAAGACTATGTGCTGTCCATGTTGTTTGTGAAGTATTTGAGCGATACTTTTGATGAGAGTGTTGAAAACTTAAAAAAAGATTATGAGGGGATTCGTCTTGAACGTCAGATTGCAAATCTTCCCTTCGTATTGAAGGAAGAGTACACATTTAATTATCTGCTAAAAAACAAATACGCTGTTGATATCGGTTCCAAAATCAGCGAAGCTCTGACTGGTATTGAAAGCTCTAATGCAATCCTTTCTGGAATTTTCAGAGGTATCGACTTTAACAGCGAGAATAATTTAGGAAAAAAAGAACAGAAAAATCCTCTTTTGCGGACATTACTCGACGATTTCGCAGATTTAGATTTAAGACCCAGCCACATTGAAACAAAAGATAATGAGGTGCCTGCCGATGTTGTTGGCGATGCTTACGAGTATATGATCGGTGAATTCGCCACTATGGCGGGTAAGAAGGCCGGTAGTTTCTTTACTCCTCAGCAAGTCTCCGAGGTAATGGCACAAATCGTCGCCCCCCAAGAAAAGGATCGCGTCTATGACCCGACCTGCGGTTCTGGATCTTTGCTGATTCGAGCCGCTAAAAAAGGCGGATTGGACAAGGTCTCTATCTATGGTCAGGAAGTAAACAATTCGGCTATCTCTATGGCAAGAATGAATATGTTCATTCACGATATTAAAGATGCGCATATCGCCTGGGGTGATACCCTTGCCAATCCCCAGCATCTTGACAGCGATGGAAACCTGATGAAATTTGAATGCATCGTTGCCAATATGCCATTCAGCAAGGGCAAATGGGCGGAGGGCTTCAATCCAGGTGGAGAGGTTTCCGTTGACGAGGATGAAACGCCAGTCAAAGCAAATAAGAAGGGCAAGAAAAAAGAATTCAAGATGGAACCGTCTCTCGACCGTTTCCATCGATTCGATATGGGTGTCCCACCTGCCAGTAAAGGTGACTGGGCATTCTTGCTACATATGATCCATAGCATGAGCGGAAACGGACGAGTTGCCGCTGTTGCTCCTCACGGCGTCTTATTCAGAGGCGCATCCGAAGGAAGAATTCGTCAGGCAGTCATTGAGAAAAATCTAATTGATGCCATTATCGGTTTGCCGGAAAACCTATTTTATGGCACATCCATTCCGGCCTGCATTGTAGTATTTAAGCGAGGCCGTACTACAACAGATGTCCTTTTCATCGATGCCTCGAAGGAATTTAAAAAGGAAAAGGCAAAGAACAAACTGCGCGACGGGACCAACGGTGAACCCAACGATATTAAGAGAATTGTTGATACCTACAGAGCTTTTGTGAATGGAGAAAATGCCGAACAGGAGAAATACAGCCACGTTGCCTCGCTCAGTGAGATTGAGGAAAACGAGTACAATTTGAACATTCCTCGTTATGTTGACACTTTTGAAGAAGAGGAACTGATCGACCTTGAAAGCGTAAACAAGGAAATTGCCGACATTAAGGGACAGATTGCTGCGCTCGAAAAAGAGATGGAACAGTGCATGAAGGAGCTTGGCTTATGAATGATCTTGTAAAGTACAGCGAGAAAACTTTTGAAGATATCAAACATACCAACGAATATGGCGAGGAATTCTGGTACGCAAGAGAGTTGCAACTTACATTGGAATATTCTGAGTGGCGTAATTTTAACAACGCCATTGAAAAAGCCAAAACTGCATGTGAGACCAGTGGATTTGATGTGCAGGACCATTTTGTTGGTGTCAACAAAATGGTTGAAATCGGCTCTGGTGCAGAGCGCAAAATCGATGACATCATGCTTTCCCGTTATGCTTGCTATCTAATCGTAATGAACGGCGATCCCAAGAAGGAAGTTATTGCTATAGGTCAGACCTATTTTGCTGTTAAAACAAGGCAGCAGGAAATGATTGATGATTTTGATGGGCTGACAGAAGAACAGCGCCGATTGGCAATCCGCAACGAGATGATCAAGCACAACAAACTGTTGGCAGACGCTGCGAATAAAGCGGGCGTAGTGGAGCCTTTGGAGTACGCCATCTTCCAGAATTATGGATATAAAGGCCTTTACGGCGGAATGGACATGAAAGCAATCCATAAGCATAAGGGGCTGAAAAAGAGCCAGAAGATCCTTGACCACATGGGCAGTACGGAGCTTGCAGCAAATCTGTTCCGTGCCACGCAGACCGAAGAAAAGCTCCGCCGTGAAAACATTCAAGGAAAGGAAAATGCCAACAGAACGCACTATGAAGTTGGTGCAAAGGTGCGTAAGACCATCAAGGAGCTGGGCGGCACGATGCCGGAAGATTTGCCCACTCCCGAAAAGAGCATCAAGCAGATAGAGCGTGAAATGGAAAAGAAAAAATTGGAGAACGGAAAACAATGAGTGATTTTGGAGGATTCAATTTTTCAGATCTCCCCCGCTTTGATTTGGGCTTAGCCAATACCGCTCGCCAGGCAGCCGAGATATCTGCTGTTATGGATGATATATCTGATTATAACAGAAAAAAAAACGAGGCACTTTTTGAAACTGCCGAGGCAAGCCGAGCGCAAAAGGAATTACTTGAGCGGCAGCTGGAAGAAGTAAAAGAGCAGAATAGCCTTTTGAAAGAAAATAATGCTGCGTTAAAGGAAAACTATTCTACCCTCAAAGAGCTCTATGAAATGACCAGAGCAGAGGCAGAGAGCAGCGCAAACGAAGCAAAGCAAAACAAAATTTTTGGATGGGTTTCATTTGCTGTCGGTACCATTATCGGAATTGCCGGAATTGTAATTGGAATCATCGTTTAGGAGGTCGGCGTATGACCGAAGAAATACAGAAAAGGATTGAAGCCATCAAAGCCGGAAAAGTTCCTGACGGCTACAAAAAGTCCATTGTAGGAATTGTTCCGAGCGAATGGCAAGAAAAACGCTTATCAGGCCTGTTGAGATTCCAAAATGGTGTCAATGCAGAGAAGGAAAAATTCAACAGCGGTATCAAAATGATCAGTGTTATGGACATCCTGGACGAGCGCCCTATCGTCTATGATGCAATCAGAGGGCAGGTGGATATAGACGAAAAGGCACTAAATAATTATAGCGTAACCTACGGAGATATTCTTTTTCAAAGAAGCTCCGAAACTGTGGAAGATGCCGGAAAATCAAATGTTTACATGGATCGGGATAAAACCGCAACATATAGCGGTTTTGTCATCAGAGGAAAGAAAATTGCAGACTATGATCCCATTTATCTGAATGAACTTTTGAAAACCACTGGTGTTCGCCAGCAGATCATCAAGTACGCAGCCGGATCTCAGCACATCAATGTAAGTCAGGATTCCCTCGCAAGAGTGAGAGTCTGCCTTGCGAGCGAGGAGGAACAGCAGCTTATTGCTGAAGTTCTATCAAAATGGGGTCAGGCCATTGAACTGCAGAAAAAGTTAATTGAAAAGCTTGAGTTGCAGAAAAAGGCACTGATAAAAAAGCTCCTTAGCCCTCAAAAGAACTGGCGTAGAGAAAAAATTGGAAGTGTTGCTCAAAAGCAAAAAGCAGTATTAGTCATTGCGTCAGTTGATGGTGTAACTCCGATAATAGATATGGATTACTTGGTAAATGGTCATTTTTGCAATTATACAAATGACGAAGGAGTGCGTGCAGGCTTTGATGATGTTCTTTTATTGTGGGATGGTTCGGGAGCTGGTACTCCAATATACAAGGCCGAGGGAATTGTTGGTTCAACTTTTGCAAAATTATCCCCCAATAGTGATATAGTTCCGGGTTATTTATATTATTATTTGTTGAGTATTCAAGAGAAGAATAGACTATTGCGTGAAGGGTCTGGGGTACCACATATCCCAAAAGATTTTATGAAGATGCAAACAATTTGTTTTCCGTCAAAAACAATTCAGAAACAACTTGTGAGTATTTTGGAAAATTTGGATTCGCAACTGATCTGCCAAATTAAAAAAGTAAATATTTTGAAACAGCAGCAAGCAGCAGTGAGCCAACTGCTACTGACTGGAATCGTGAGGGTGTAAGGAGGAATCTATTATGGCTACGAACAAGCCTTATGGCGATAATGCACGCAAAGGTGCAGTGAGAAACAGGACGCAGGTGCAGAACCCTAAAACTGGATTGTGGGTAAAGCGAGACAGTGTCACCGGAAGATTTATGGATGTCAAAACATCTTCGGATAAGCCTTTTAAAGGTGTAACAAAAGAAAAATAAGCGCAAAAAAGCCGGGCTTTTCAGTCCGGCTATTGCTGCTTATACGGGAGGAATGGAGTTATGCCAAGTCATACTATTTTTAACGAGCGTCCGGAATGTCAGGATCGCCTGATTCAGTTTCTCATCAATATGGGATACGACTATGTTTCGCGCAGCGAAGCAGAGAGTAAAAGAAGGAATTTATCTTCCGTTTTGTTTGAGGATGAGCTGATTCGTTTTCTGCAAAAGCAAACTTATACTTATAATGGTCACGAATTGCTTTTTTCAGGAGAATCGATCACTAAAGCGGTGAAGGAGCTGGACGCTTCTCTTTTGCAGGGGCTTTCTATGGCCGGCAAGGAAATCTATCACCATTTAACGCTGGGAATCAGTCTGGAGGAAAGCATTGCAATAGACAGCGACATTCCGGTAAAACAGTCCTTTGATCTGCATTATATCGACTTTGACCATCCCGCAAATAACATTTGGCAAGTAACCGAAGAATTCAGCGTTCAGCGTCCTAACGGCAGCTATGCCCGCCCTGATATTGTCTTAATGGTCAACGGTATCCCTTTTGTTGTAATCGAATGCAAAAAATCCAGTGTGGATGTTGCGGAGGGTGTGCAGCAAAATGTTCGCAATATGATGCCAGATTACATTCCGCAGCTGTTTAAGTTTGCTCAGATTGTAATGGCCATCAATCCACAAAAGGTACTGTATGGCACAGGAGGGACAGGCTCAGATTATTTTGTAGAATGGCGTGAGGATGATATTGAATGGCAGAATGAGGTTTGCAAAAAGTGTTCGCCTGATGGGTCGATCTTAGAGCAGGATAAAGTTGCCGCATCAATGCTCAGCAAGCACAGACTTCTTGATCTTGTGCAAAACTTCATTCTTTTTGACAACAATATCAAGAAAATTGCCCGGCATCAGCAGTACTTTGCCATTAACAAATCTATGGACCGGATTAATGGAAAAGACGGCAGCACTTCTAAAGGAGGAGTCATCTGGCACACGCAGGGCAGCGGAAAATCGCTGACCATGGTTTTGCTTGTGAAAAAGATTCAAGCTGAAAAAGGACAAGAAAACCCGAGATTTATTATCGTGACAGATCGTGTAAATCTGGATAAGCAGATTAGAGATAACTTTGCAAATTCTCAGATGTCTCCTGTTCGTGCAGCCACTGGTAAGGGACTTAATGCGTTACTAAAAAACAAAGAGAATATTGTGATTACAACTCTAATCAATAAGTTCGAAACAGTGTATCGCAATAAGTATCTTGAACCGGACAGCGATAGGTTTTATGTACTGGTAGACGAAGCACATCGCTCACAGTATAAGGCGATGTTCAACTATATGAAAGAGGTTTTGCCCAACGCGACTTTAATTGCTTTTACCGGAACACCTCTTATTGCCAAGGCAAAGAAGAACACCTATAAAACATTTGGCGAGCCGATTCATAACTACACCATGAAACGGGCCATCGAAGACGGAATTACAGTTCCACTTGTCTATGAAGGACGCAAAGTCAAACAGGAAGAGCCATCGCTGACGATCAATAACTATTTTGGTAGTTTGACGGAAGATCTACCACAGGAACTGAAAGATAAGCTTTCAGATAAATTCAGTAGATTCAAAGCAATTTCGGAAGCCAGAAGCCGGATAAACTTAATCGGCTTTGATATTGCAGATCATTTTAAAAGTTACTGCATTCCCAAAGGACTAAAAGCAATGGTTGTGTGTTCCTCTCGAGCAGCTGCGGTCGAAATGTATGAAGTACTAAAGGGCGTGTCGGGAATCAACCCTCGTGTTGTCATTACATTTGGAGATAAACGAGAGGGTGATGACGATGAATCAACGGATGATGCCATCAAAAAGATAAAGGCTTACCATCAGAAAATGGTCAAACCTTTATTTGGTGACAACGATGAAAAGTATGATGACCACGTCTGCGGGGACTTCAAAAATCCAGAGGGCGAAATCAATATACTGATTGTAAAAGATAAGCTGCTCACTGGATTTGATGCACCGGTCGCAGGTGTTCTGTATTTGGATAAGTCTATTCAGCAGCACTCCCTTTTACAAGCTATTGCCAGAGTCAATCGAGTTTACAAAGGTAAAGATTTTGGATTGATTGTAGACTATTGGGGTGTTTTTGGAAAGCTGAATAAAGCCATTGATATGTACGAGGATGCGGAATCCGGAATGAACGACTTTGATAAAGCTGATATTGATGGCGCTATCTTCGGGCCAGTAGATGAAAAAAATAAACTGGCCGAAGCGTATGCAAATCTGATTGCCATGTTTGATGCTGTTAAGGATTCTTCTTCCGATGATTGGCAAAAGAGCCTTGCGGACGAAAAAAGAAGGAAAGAGTTTTATAACCGCCTTAAAGAATTTGCCAATCTCTTAAATCTGGCACTGTCTAATCGAGATATCTTTGTTGAGGTCGGCTTTGAACTAATTGAAAAGTATCGTAAAGAATATCTGTTTTATAGAAAACTGAAAGATAGCGTCATGATGCGTTATGACGATGAGGTTGATCTATCCAAGTACGAGCAAGGAATCAAAAATCTGATCGACACATTCGTAAACGCGACAGATATTACAACTGTTGTTAAGCCTGTTTCAATTGGCGATGAAAAGGCCATGAAAAAGCTGCTTGAACATATGGACTCCAATGAATCAAGAGCAGATGCAATCAAAACCAGGATAGAGTCAAAGCTGAAGCAAATTCGTTATGATGACCCGCTTTTGTTCGAGGAATTTTCATCCAAGATAAAAAAGACGATCGATTTATATAATGAAACCCGTGATGCAGATGCGTATCTGGAGAGTATGAAGATAATGGCAGACGATTTCAGAAATGGAATTACGTCGCAAGATTATCCTTCCCAGATTGCGAGCGACAGTGACTCTAAGGCTTTTTACGGTGCCATTCTCACCCAGCTGAAGAAGAATGCTGCAATACAAATCACCTCGGATACGGAGGAACTGATAGCACAGTATTCTTTCAAGATAAAAGAAGTTATTAGCGATAATGCAAAGCGAGATTGGAAGCATAACGAAGTGGTGCACAAGGCAATGCATAGAAGCTTGGATGACTGCCTATTTGATATGTTTGAAGAAATGGGGGTCGTTATTGATAAGTCGAACATTGATATGCTCGACTTAATCATTGATGAGACAATGAAAGTGGCGGTGGCAAGATACTAATGGAATGCTATGATTTAGAATTATCGCCGTCTTTTGAAAAGGTAACAGTCAACATACAGTACAAGAATATAAAAAATGTACACCTCAAAGTGTTTCGAAATCTAAATGTTGTTTTATCTGTTCCACTGGAAATAACAGATGATTGGGTAATCAGCTTCCTTCTAAGCAAATCAAGTTGGATCGAAAAACAACTACAAAAGTACAAGGGTTCAAGTGGGCACAACAACTTGACAAATGTGAAAAGCGGTTCTTCCACTCAATTATTAGGGAAAGATCGCAGAATTATCAAAAAACATTCCAAGACGAACTATGTTGTTGAGGAGGAAAAATATATTTTTGTTTATGCTGATGAAGAAAAAAAGCTACACCAGCAAACACTTGAAAAATGGTGGCGTGAGACTGCTTATAAAGTTTACGGTGAAGAAATGGATGAAATTTACTCCAGAATTTTCAAAAAGTATGGTGTAGATAAGCCAGCTTTATATGTCAGAAAAATGAAAACCCTGTGGGGAAGTTGCACACCATCAAAAAATAAAATCACACTGAACCAATATTTGCTTAAGGCAGATCTTCGCTGCATACAGTATGTTGTCTTGCACGAATTAACACACCTTCTTTACCCATATCACAATACTGATTTCTATAACTTTCTAACCATCCAGATGCCAGATTGGAAGGAAAGAAAAAAACAACTGGATTTGGAAGTCGTTCAGGGATTATAGTTCTGTACCACTTCATGTTCTGCATGATTGCCATATCATTTATATTCAAAGCAGCACCACAGTGGTTACATCGAAAGGATCTGGAGAAGTTTCCTTTGCAAGTAATTTGACTGCTATCCTATTGGGCAGATTTGTAAAAGCAATCGAAGTGACAAACAAAGTGATACCCCATGCCCCCAGAACAGAGCATAGGGCACAAAAAGCGTTTGCAGAACGCGCAGCCGCAGAATGAAATTCTGCGTTCAAAAGGGGCTTGGGGGCGCTGCCCTCAACAAGCAGTTTGTGGCGATGGATAGCCATAAGCATTGCTTGCGCCTATATGTTTGGCTTCCGGGACAGTATCGCATAGACCTGCGTTTCTTTCTGATTTGATCCCATGATGTTATGTTAATACAGGGTTGAGTATTATCCTTAAATCTGATATGATGAGGTTGACAGATAGGGGGCGTATTTCTTGAAAGAAGTAGCAGAAAGGTTGCGGTATCTGCGGGAAAGCGTCAAGCTGTCCCAGGTAAAGATGGCTGATATTGTCGGTGTCAAGCAGTCCAGTTTGAACCGCTATTAGCTGAACCAGGCTTCGCCCACATTTGAGACGCTTACCCGGTATGCGGATTACTTCGATGTCTCCATGGACTATATCTTTGGGCGCACCGACCATCCCCAGGGGAAGCTATACGAGTACAAGCCCAAAATTGAGCAGAGCGATCCCCAGATGAAGAAGTTTGTGGAGATGTGCTTTGACCCCGCATCCCCCATGAACGCGCGGCTCAAGGAGACCCTGCTGCAAATACTCGGGGAGGTGAAGAAATGAATGTTGTCATCTACGCCCGTTACTCCAGCCACAGCCAGACGGAGCAGTCCATCGAGGGCCAGCTCCAGACCTGCTATGAGTACGCCAGAAACAATGGCTACATCGTCATTGGGGAATACATTGACCGCGCTCAAAGCGGCACCAGCGACAGCCGCATGGAGTTCCAGCGGATGATTTCCGACAGCGACAAGCACACCTTTGAGGGCGTTCTGGTTTATCAGCTTGACCGCTTTGCCCGCAACCGCTATGACAGCGCCATCAACTCTATCTGTTCGACGAAACTTTTACCCTGATTCTGAACGGAAGCGATAAGCCGATTGTTATCGATGACATTCTGCTGGACGAGATCGAGGAGGGCCTGGACGACGATCTGACCAACCATAATTTGTGTTCGCCGTTGGTTGCGGACGCTCCACCAGTTAAATAGAACAAGCAAGGTGCTTGTGAGATAAAGTCGAGGATCGAGATATTTTGCCGCATCCTCGATTTTTTTTGATAAAGGGATACTTATGAATGAGAAAAACGCACCTCGTCATAGATAGTTATATATAAGTGAACTGTTGAATGGTGAAAAAGCGGACATTCATGTTGAGAAAGTGGAGATTGAAGGTATGCTTCAGGAAAAGTTTTCTCCATCAAAACAGCCATGCGTGTTCGTGAATGATTGCATTTGAAGCAATGTGGGACAACATCGCTCTCGATCGAGGAAGAAAAACATGAGATCTTTCGTGCTTTTCAATACTGCTTTGGGGATGGAAGAGAGGATAGGAAAGAGCATGAAAAAGCCACAGGCACAAACCTGTGGCGGGAATACAGTTGATTTAATGTTAAGGTAAAGTCCTTTCTAGCCAAACAATGAAGGTGTCGTGTCAGTTCAATTCCTCCTGCAACAGAAAGTCCCGGATATTGCGGTGCTTGATTCCGTTGCGGCTCATATCAAACTCATCCAGGGTGATCACATACTTGGGAAAATTGTCGCGGACACGATCATAGACGCCAAATTTGCGCTCTATGATATCTGTGGAGGCCAGCAGATAAGCCACTTGGATATATAGCTTGTTTCCCTGATCTTCACATACGAAGTCGATTTCTTTATCTCCTGTCTTGCCGACAGTAACGGTGTACCCTCGTCGCAGGAGCTCCATGTAGACGATGTTTTCCATCACCAGGTTGATATCTTTCATATTGCCTCCGAACACGGCTTCGTGGATACCATGATCAGCTACATAGTATTTTTCATTGACGGTGAGTATTTTCTTTCCCTGTAAGTCCTGACGCTTCACCTGATAGAACAGAAAAGCGTCGGTGCAGGCCTTGATGTAACTCAGCACTGTCTCTGGCGATATGGAACGTCCCTCGCTTTTCAGATACTTGGAAATGGCCGTGGAGGAAAAGGTGGTGCCAATGTTGGAGGTCACATAAGCAATGATTCGTTCCAGCATATCTACATCCCGGATGTTGTTTCGCTTGACGATATCTTTGAGTTCTACGGAGTTGAACAGGTCCCGCAAATACTGGCGGCTGGCCGTTTCGTCATAGCGCAGATTGGACAGATAGGGCATGCCACCTGCCCTTAGATATTTGCTGAAACACTGACGGATGTCCGTATTCGGGAAGATCGTGCGGTATAGTTCGATAAATTCCGCAAAGGAGAAGGGATAGATCACAAACTCCACATATCGTCCGGCCAGATAGGTCGCCAGTTCGCCGGAAAGCAGTTTGGCATTGGAGCCAGTGATGTAAATATCGCAGTCCAGTTCCACGCGAAAAGAATTGATACATTTTTCCCAGGCGTCCACCTCCTGTATCTCATCAAAGAAAAGATAGACTTTGTCTTTGATTTCCGAAGCTCGGCGGATGATCTCATCATGAAGAGCCACAGCGGTACAAAGATGGGCGTTGCGCATATTTTCAAAGTTGATGGAGATGAACTGGCTGCTGTCCACGCCGGAGGCGCATAGTTCCTCTTTGATCAGGTCCAGCATGACCGACTTGCCGCTTCGGTGGAGACCGATCAATGCTTTTACCAAGTCGTTTCCAAAGAAAGGACGGATGCGTTTCATATAGCTTTCCCGTTTGACCATATTGATCTGCCTCCTTTCCGATGTTGTTTTTATGATATCGCGGATATGATGGCTCATCAAGCGACGAAAACAATTTTTGACGGTTATAACCGCTAAAATATAAATTTTCGTAAAAATAACAGATAAAATGGAAAGATTCATGAGTGAAGAGGAAATTTAGTTATTCGCAGAAAGGGATCCATGAGATCACATATGTACCGAGACAGTTCACGCATTGATCAAGCAGGAATGTCGGATCGTCAGTATGGATCCAGAATCATTGTGAGCATCCATCTCAAACGATAATGAGAAACAGTACAAATTCCAGTTTATTTTGATCAAGCACTGACATTTGATTGACCTATTCTCAGCGCTGATGGAACGGGGACTCGGTTTTCTGGCGGAGAGCGAAGGCTCTTCGTTCTTCATGATGAAAGGTCACAAAATTACAACAAAGTGCAAAATTTTACAATATTTCCCCCCCCTTATAATAAAGATATAGGATATGCTGTTGATTCAGCAAAGGGAGGGAAATCTAGTGAAGAAGCGATTGCGGATGCTGGTTCAGGCATCCATGGCATGCATGCTGGCGCTGAGCAGTGTTGCGCTGCCGGCTCAAGTGCATGCTGCGAGCGAGACGCAGATCGTCAGCGACATTTCGATCAGCTCTCTGCGCGATGTGAAGAATCTGGAGCGCGGAGAGGAGACGTATGTCTTCATCAGCACTTATCCAGAGGAGGGCGTGGAGCTTTCAGCGCACTGTGATGATGAGTCCATCGCGAGGATCAGCCTTGAGGGCAATGCCTTGCAGATCCAGGGCATCAGCGAAGGAACCTGTACAGTCACGGTGACGGCCATGATGAATGGCAAGGTCGAACAGGAGAGCTTCAGCGTGCAGGTCATCGCGCCGCTTTATGAGGAAAGCGCGCATGAAGAAGTGAACATCAATGAAAGCGATTGGCGGTTCCGTTTGGAACAGGACATGAGCACTGTGCCGGGTGAACACACGGTGCCTGCTGTAGATGACAGCTGGGATCATGTGCAAGTGCCGCACTGCTGGAACAGCGAGGACGGCGCAGACGGCGGAAACGACTACATCAGAGGGAAAGGATGGTACATCACCGATATCGATCTTTCGGACGCGCGCTATCAGGACAAAGACCTGTATCTGGAGGTCCAGGGTGCCTGCAAGATCACCGATGTGTATGTGAACGGGGAATATGTCGGCACCCATGAAGGCGGATGGTCGACCTTCCGCTTTGACATCAGCGCCTATGTGAATGACGGCGTGAATCAGATCGCGCTGTGCGTGGATAACCGGGTCAATTCACTGATGCCGCTGTCCGGCGACTTTACGGTCTTTGGTGGCCTGTACCGAGATGTGAACCTGATCGCGGTCGATGACACGCATTTTAATCTGAACGATCATGGCAGCGAAGGCGTCCTGATCTCTCAGACAGGCATCTCTGATGTGACCAGGACATCGACGCCTGAGGAAGTGTTTGCGGATGGCGGAAAGATCAATATCGATGCGGGCGTCGTGCTGAATGCCGATGACACTGCTTATCTGCAGGCGTTTGTCTATGATGATCAGTGGAACGAAGTCAGCGCTGGTGAGCGCGTGCGCATCGAAGGCAGCGAGGATGTCGTTTCGATCAATCAGACATTGAGCGTAGCCGATCCGCATTTATGGGACGGTGTCGACGACCCATATCTCTATAATGTAAAAGTGTATCTCTATGACGCGGAAGGCAGCATCAAGGATGTCGTCTAGAAGAAGATCGGTTTCCGGTTCTATTACGTGGATGAAGATGAGGGCTTCTTCCTGAACGGCCGCTCTTATCCGCTGCGCGGCGTGAACAAGCATCAGGACCGTGCAGAAAAGGGATATGCCGTCACGAAGAAAGACCAAGAAGAAGATATGGCCATGATCGATGCGATCGGCGCCAACGCCGTGCGGTTCGCGCATTATCAACATGATGAATATGCGTATGAGCTGGCCGATATCTATGGCATCTGTGCATGGGCCGAGATCCCGCTGGTCAACGGCATGACGGACAGCAATCATTTCCGGGAAAGCACGAAGAACAACCTGGAAGAGCTGATCAAACAAAATATCTCACATCCTTCCATCGTCGTTTGGGGCATGCACAATGAGCAGTGGCCGAACAACGGCGGACGCATCAATACGCTGCTGCGCGATCTGTATGACCTGGCCCATGCGCTGGATGATTCCCGGCTGGTCACGGTGGCCACGGCCCAGAGCCAGAGCGCGGCATTGAGCTGGCAGTCCGATGTCAGCGCATGGAATAAATATTTTGGCTTGTATGAAGCACAGGATGTGCGCTATTTCGGCACATGGCTCGATCAGGTCAAGGAATATACCGAGACCCATGAGTCGATCGATGTGACGGATGAGAGCACAGGAGAGACGATCACCGTGCCCATCAGCGGCAAGATCGGCATGAGCGAATATGGCGTAGGCTCTAACGTGGACTATCATGAAGAGGATCCGGGCTATCGCGTCGGCACAGGGTTTGACGCTTATCAGAGCGAAGAATTCCAGGCGCAGTGGCATGAGATCTATTATGAAGCGATCGAAGAGCGGCCATGGCTGTGGGGCACCTTTGTCTGGAACATGTTCGAGTTTGGTTCTGACAGCCGCAGCGAAGCAGGCCGCACCGGCATCAACAACAAAGGCATGGTGTCATATGACCGCACGCTGAAGAAAGATGTGTATTATTTCTATCAGGCCAACTGGTCCGATGAACCGACGCTGCACATCAATTCCAAACGGTTTGAGGATCGCTATCAGGATAACATCACGGCGAAGATCTATGCCAACATGGACAGCGTGGAACTGATCGTCAACGGAGAATCTCAGGGCGTGCTGAACGCGGAAGATGTGGAGCTGCATAAGTTTACCTGGGAGATCCAGCTGCAGCATGGCGATAATCACGTCATCGCCATCGGAACGAAAGACGGCAAGACGTATACGGATGAGGTGACCTGGAACCGCAGCCTGTATGACACGGTGAGCGTGACCTCAGATGTGTACAATTTCAGCTATGTCAGCGATGACAACAGCACCGTATCCGGCATTCCGGGCGGAACAGATGTGGCAGAGTTCATGGACAATGTGTCCAGCGATCAAGGCTCCGTCATCACGGTATGGACAGAAGACAAGAGCGTGCAGCTTGGCGAACACGATGTCATCGCGCAGGGCATGTGGGTGAAGGCCGTCAGCGAGGATGGCAGCCATACTGTCTGGTATCAGGTGATCGCACAGCCGATCTCTCAGCATAAACCGGTCAGCGCGGACAATCCGGGCAGCAGTCAGCCGATCGCAAATATGGTCGACGGCGATATCGATACGGCTTGGAATTCCAATGTCACCCTGGCCAATGAATCACCGCAGCATGCCGTGATCGACCTGCAGGATGAATACTATGTGTATGACACCAACATCCTCTGGTGGGATCATGATCAGGTGCATCGGACATTTAATTACTCCATTTCGGTCAGTCTTGATCAGGAGCATTGGACGACGGTCGTCGGACCGACACAGAGCAGCAGTCAGGCGCAGGGCACCGCATGGTCCAACCGCAGCTTTGACCCGGTGCTGGCGCGTTATGTACGCATCGAAGGTCTTTCCGCGACGACTTCCGCAGCGACCATGTATATCCGTGAGGCAGAAGTACATGGCTTCCGGCTGGACAGCGATACCTTGTATGTGGACAGTACCTCGGTGCGCGGCTGGAGCGGCATGAGCGCGGATGAGCTGCTTGCCGCGCTGTATGCCGAAGGCAATTATGATGATATCTTCGTCGTTGATGCGGAAGGCAATGAAGTAAGCGGCGATGCGTTAGCAGATCCAGAGATGCGTGTCTGTGTGCGTGCCAATGAGGCACAGGCTGAGTACACGCTGGAAAAGAGCGGATTATATGACACGCCGGTCTCTCAGGGACGTGAAGTGACCGCATTTGACGCTGTTGACAAAGATGGGGTCACCAAGCCAAATGAAGATGTGCTGGAAGGGGAGACCGAGGCCGATCATGGCAAAAACTATGCGCCGGCTTATTATATCAATGACGGTAAGATGACGACGCGCTGGAGCGGCGCCATGGATGCTTCGCATATGTACGCCATCTTCCCAGCAAAGGTATGCATCGATCTGGGGGACAGCTATCAGCTGAATCATTTCGATCTGACTTTCTACAATGGCAGCACGCCATTCAATGAAGACAATGCCAACCGCTATTATTCTTATCGCATCTATGCGGCAGACGATCTTGATGTCCTGCAGCAGGAGAACATCGATGAACAGTATCTGATCGTGGATGGCAGCGATAACTTCACTGCTCAGGAGAGCCGTGTACAGCGCGATCTGCAGGCACAGGGACGCTATATCCTGCTTGTCGTAGAAGACCGCAGCACGAATACCTCTTATCATGCGCCAAGCGTATGGGAGATGGCCGTAGAAGGTTATCATATCGCATCTGATGATTTCGATGTCGATGTGGAAGAGCACGTGATCTCCGATATCCCGCTGGGCATGCGCGTTTCTGAGTTCCTCGATGCGCTGCAGCTGGATGGCAACGGCAGCGTGAAGATCCAGGCTGATGGAAAAACGCTTGAGGAAGAAGATGTGCTGTATGAAGGCGCACAGCTGATCATCAGCGCGCTGCATGGAGAAAGTGAAGATGTGTATGCGCTGTCCTTTGCGGATAATGCGGAAACACCGATTTCCCAGGGAATGCGCGTGCATGCACTCAATACATCAGAGACCGTAGACGGACAGATCGTCGCCAATGAAGATGCCGCCATGGGCCATGTGGCAGAAAACATCAATGATGGCAGCGTCGATACGAGATGGAGCGGCGTTATGAATGCAGCCCGCACACAGAGCTACTATCCAGCTTCCGTGCAGATCCAGCTGACAGACGAGGCCGATACCGATGACTGGTATTACCTCACCGGCGTCAGCATCGACTGGTTCAATTCAGCGTCCAAGCGTTCTTATCAATATGAGCTGCATGCGCTGAACCCGGTCGGCATCGCCGGCGGTTATGATCTGGATGCGCGTGACAACACCACGCAGGATCATACGGAGCATTGGGTAGATGGCAAGAGCGCTCAGATCAAGGATATGACGATCATCGTAACAGGCACTAGCCTGACGCAGGCATATATCCCGGCTGTCGTGAAGGAACTGGAGGTTTATGGATGGCGGCTGAAAGGAAGCATCGTTGAAGAGAGCAGCGCGAGCGTGCAGCTGGATGAACAGGAAGTCAGCGTGGCCGAACTGACAGCCATGTTGCAGCCGCGCGGCAATTGTACGGTAGAGATCCGCGATGAACAGGGCAACGTAAGATCCGCATCAGAGATGGTCAGCGCTGGCGATCATGTGGTCGTCATCGATGTGCGCGGACAGGAGTTCACCTATACGCTGAACATGCCTTCATCAGGCGCAGACAAGAGTGCGCTGAATGCATTGATCGAACAGGCAGAAGCATTGAATGAAGAGGAATATACGGCAGAAAGCTGGAATCACATGCAAGGCGCATTGGACGCAGCCAATGCTGTTTATGCGAATGAACAGGCAGATCAGGAGATGGTCAATCAGGCCGCAGCACAGCTGCAGCAGGCCATCGATGAACTGGAGCGCGCAGATGATCCTGCATCGAGCGATGCGGCGATCCAGGCACTGAAGGACATGATCGACAAGGCCATTGCGCTGGATTCTGATGATGAAGCGCTGAACGCAGCGATCGACGCTGCACAGGCCGTATTGGCTAAGGAAGCCCCGACTTCCACGGAAGTCGTCATTGCCCTGCTTGACTTGAGCGAAGCAATGCAGGCACTGAATACCGGCGCGAGCGAAGCGGCCCTGCGCCAAGATCTGGAAGCTGCGATCACCTTCATCAATGAACATATCCTGAACGATGTAGAAGGACTCCGTCCAGGCAAGGTGCAGGCGCTGAGAGACGCTGTCCAAGCCGCACAGATACTGGTTGATAACCCTGAAGCAACCGCAGATGAGCTGAAGGCAGCGAACAGAGCGATGACCAAGGCGGCGCAGGAGCTGTGGGAGATCGTCTCCAAGGCAGAGCTGAACGCATTGATCGAAGCCGCAAACGGTTACCTCGATGGTGACTACACGGCAGAAAGCCTGGAAGCACTGCAGGCAGCGATCGAATCTGCACAAGCCGTGGCAGACAATGATGATGCGACGACTGCAGAAGTGAGCGAGGCCATCACGAATCTGAGCAATGCGATTGCCGGACTGGACAGCAGAAAACTGGATACACGTGCGCTTGAATATGAGATCGAGCTTGTCAGCGCAATGGCTGAAAACATCGGTAATTATGTGCCTTCCACGGTGGAAGGACTGCAGGAGAAGCTGGATGCAGCGAAAGCAGCGCTGGAGAACGCCACGACACAGGCAGAGCTCGATGAAGCGACAAAGAGCTTGCGTGAAGCACGCCTGTGCGCGAGAACACTTGCGGATAAGGAGGCGCTTACCGCAGCTGTACACAATGCCGCCTTGCTCAACCTGGATCTGTATACGGCCGACAGTGCAAGACGAGTTCGCAGCCTGCTGGATCAAGCACAGGAAGTGCTGAATGATTCGGAAGTGACGCAGGAAGACGTGGATACCATTATGGCATCGTTGAACCGTGCTGTCTCTCGCCTGGAAGCAAGACCGCAGTCAGATACAGAAAGCGGAAAGCCGCTGACGGATCCAGCAAGAGATGAACAAGCGGAATCTTCGCTCAGTGCAGAAAGTGATACTGCCGCAAGCGCAGATCATCTGGGATGGATCGGACTCCTCCTGACTTGCGCGGCTGTGCTTCTCTGCATCAGGAAGCGAAGCACAAGGTAAATGAAGCCAAGAATCTGAAATGGTCCCCAAGGATTAATTTCCGACAGTTTATTTCTAAGTACCAACACTACATTTCAGCCCCGTATGATCCGTTGATCATGCGGGGCTTTCAGCGTATGACTAGCACTTGTAAAATATCTGCTGAAAATGAAGAGTTTTCAATAAGGTATCGTAGGGCGTTGCAGTAAGCAGGACAGTATATTTCCTTCATTTGTGTCACATTATGACGTGACTTGGTCTCCTTATTTCTCGCCCGGCACAGCTTTTTCCGTATCTTCTGACTGGCTTTTGTATAACGTGGTGCTACTTCTTTGATTTGCTTATTCATCCCTTTCCGAAATGTTAGCTGTTTCTCAGCCGTCGCTTTTGTGGGAGGGAAAAGCATCTTTACATATTGTTTTGATCATGATATTTATTTTTTAGACTATATCATTGAATTTGTTATTTTCCTGCGATATGATGAATATGCTGAAGGCGTGAAGAGTGAAATAGGAGACATTGTGTTTCTGGGTTTGCTTTTGTCTATGCAAGTGGACATTGGCAAACAGATAAACACAAAGAATCAGATTTGCTTGACCATGTCTGATGCGTGGCCTGGTTCGGGGTCGTTTTCATCAGACATTTTTATGCCTTTCAGCGAATGAAATGTTGAAAGGAGCTAAATCATGGAAAAAGAAGAGTTTATATTCATTCAAGATCAGATCGGCTATCAATTCAAAAATCTTGACTTGCTGCAACAAGCATTTGTCAGACGTTCTTACAGTCAGGAAAATGGCGGGGAAGATAATGAAGTCTTAGAGTTTATCGGAGACAGAGCCCTTGA
The DNA here is from genome assembly GCA_900543035.1 of uncultured Solobacterium sp. Classification (GTDB taxonomy): domain Bacteria; phylum Bacillota_I; class Bacilli_A; order Erysipelotrichales; family Erysipelotrichaceae; genus Merdibacter; species Merdibacter merdipullorum. The sequence goes on along the minus strand of UQPV01000023.1, from coordinate 19,548 downwards.
TATCGTGGTCGTAAAGTATCTAGTGGATACATATGGCGGATTTGTGCGCGAATATGAGGATTTTGATCCTAATGAGGATTATGATGAGTTTTTTTGTGATTGTAATGAATCCAAACTGACCAGGATCAAACAATCACTTGTCTGCCGGAAAAAACTAGCCGAATGTATCGAGAATCTTGAATTGGAAAATTTTTTGATCATGGGAAGAAGTGATGTTCGGCAGAAGGTCTGGAAACAGGATTCGGTAAAAGAAGATCTGTTTGAAGCAATCGTAGGCGCGGTCACACTGGATTCGCAATGGAACTTCAACCGAATTGAAGATACGGTGAAGGTCATGCTTGGAGATGCATTGAACGATTTTTCTGATGAAGAAATTAATTATGTCAATGAGGTGCAACAGTGGTGCTTATGGGAACATGATATATTTCCTAGATACAACTTTTCACCGGAGTCTTATCTTGTGAATTGGAGGCCAAGTCCATTTGATGAGAGGATTGGGATGCCGGAGTGGGCGACGTCAGTAATTAATCCTATTAAGCTGGACCATGTGTGTAATTTAACTTTGGGAGAAAATAGGTTATCTTTAACTTTCCATGGGTATGGAAGATCGAACGCCGAAGCGCGCTACTTTGCTTGTAAAGCAGCATATAAATATTTAGAAAATCACAATCTGTTTCCTACCATAAAAGATGAGATTGATGATCCAAACTGGTCAGAATCAATCAGTCAGCTGGAAATCTTGGCACGGCGTGGTTATTTTAAACTCCCAAAATATTATTTTAAGGAGATGCATGATTCAAAAGGATGTCCAATATGGGAATGCACTTGTATCATTCCTGACTATGATCTGAAAACAAAAAGAACCTCTTCCAAGAAGAAGGAAGCGAAGAAAGATGCGGCTTTTGAGGCATTAAAGTGTGTATTGAGAGAAAGTTGAAAAAAAGCGGGGAATCATCCTCGCTTTTCGTTATCGCTTTCTTGCTCATGTTCTGCCTGCATCGATGCGTCGATGAGCCCGCAGAACAAGGGGTGCGGACGGTTGGGGCGGCTCTTGAATTCCGGGTGGAACTGTACGCCGACGTAGAATGGATGATCGCTGATCTCCACGGTCTCTACGATGTGTCCGTCCGGGGAGGTGCCGCTGATGCACAGACCGGCCGTTTCCAATTGCTCACGGAAGTCGTTATTGAATTCGTAGCGATGGCGGTGACGCTCGTGGATCTCATGCTTGCCATAGCATTGCATCATGCGGCTGCCTTCCTTGATCTGACAGGGATAAGCGCCTAAGCGCAGTGTTCCGCCTTTGTGGATCTCATCGTTTTGATCGGGCAGGAAATCGATGACGCGGTAGTTGGAGTCTGGATCGAACTCGCGGGAATTGGCGTCTTTCCAGCCGCAGACATTACGGGCAAATTCGATGACGGCGATCTGCATGCCCAGGCAGATGCCTAGGTATGGCTTGCGGTTCTCGCGGCAGTATCTCGCTGCCAGCAGCATGCCTTCGCAGCCGCGTTCGCCGAATCCGCCGGGCACCAGGATGCCGTCGCAGCCGCGCAGCCTGTCGCTGACATTGGTCTCGGTGAGCTCTTCTGAATCGATCCATTCGATGGATACGCTGCATCCGGCCGCATAGCCGGCATGACGCAGCGCCTCGGCAACCGAGAGATAAGCGTCATGCAGCTGCACATACTTGCCGACGAGGCCGATGACGATGCGTTCGCGGCAGCTGTGGATGCGTTCGAGCATCTCGTTCCACTCCTCCATGTCTGGCTGCGGCGTAGACAGCTTCAGCTCCCGGCAGACGATGTCAGAGAAATGATGCTTTTCCAGCATGAGCGGCGCTTCATACAGCTGAGGGACGGTCAGGTTCTCGATGACGCAGTCTTCCTTGACATTGCAGAACAGCGCGATCTTCTTGAAGATCGACTCCTCCAGCGCGCGGTCGCAGCGCAAAACGATGATATCGGGATGGATGCCCATGCCTTGCAGTTCCTTGACCGAATGCTGCGTCGGCTTGGATTTGTGCTCAAAGCTGCCGCTGAGGTAAGGCACCAGCGTCACATGGATGTAAAGCACATCATCCGTATCTTGCTCAAGCCCGATCTGACGGATCGCTTCCAGGAACGGCTGGCTTTCGATATCGCCGGTCGTGCCGCCGATCTCGGTGATGACCACATCAGCGCCGGTCTTCTTGCCGACTTGATAGATGAACGACTTGATCTCATTGGTGATGTGCGGGATGACCTGAACCGTTTCACCGAGAAATTCTCCGCGGCGCTCCTTATTGAGGATGTTCCAGTATACCTTGCCGGTCGTCAGGTTGGAAAACTGATTTAGGTTTTCGTCGATGAATCGTTCATAATGACCCAGGTCCAGGTCGGTCTCTGCCCCATCCTCGGTAACGAAGACCTCGCCGTGCTGGAAGGGACTCATCGTACCGGGGTCGACATTGATGTAGGGGTCGAGCTTCTGCGCGGCGACCTTCAACCCCCGCGCCTTCAGCAGCCTGCCCAGCGAGGCGGCCGTGATGCCTTTGCCCAGTCCGGAGACGACGCCTCCGCTTACGAATATATATTTTGTCATAACCTTCCTCCGTTTTTCAGTTTCTGTATGATATAGCGTGCTGCTTCGTATTTGGTGCAGCATTGGTCCATGGCCCGCTTCTGCAGATAGCGGTGTGCGTGCTCTTCCTCCCAGCCGAGCTGTTCCTGCATGAGGCGTTTGGCGCTGGCGATGATGCGCACTTCCTGCATCTTCTGCTGCAGGTCCATCGTTTCGCGCTGCGCGATGTAAAGCCGCTTCTGCGCGGTGCATAACAGACGTACGCTATGCTGCAGCATAGCCTTGGAAATGGGCTTGGGCAGGACCGGAATGCCTGCTTCCTCCAGCCGGGCAGCCTGCTGGTGATAAAGCTCCGCGCCCATGAGCAAAAGAAGCCCAGGCGTGCTGCGCTGTGCGATTTCCTGCGCGAATCTCAGCGCGCTTTCTTTTTGCAGCGGGGCATCGATGACGAGCAGATCCACTTCGCGTGCCAGCAGGGTGCGTCTGGCCGCTGTGATCGAAGCGGCGAAGAGGACAGACGGAAAGGAATCCCTGGGAAGCATTTCCCGCAGGATCCCGGCGGGTATCTCACTGTTTGAGAGAACCAGAATGCATGGCTGGCTGCTCATGCGCTTCCCCTCCTTTCCGTTAGTATCGGTAAGCCTTGATGATGGATCCAGGAAGCAGGCGTTTCACAAATTCACTGCGCTCGGCCATTTCCCAGGCTTCCTGATGAGACTGCGGCAGCTTGTCCAGCTGGCGGGTGAGCGATGCTTCTGCTTGAAACAGATTGACATCGAGCGGCGCAGGCGGCTCCATCTGGCTGCGGATGCCGTCGAGACCGGCATGGATGAGCAGCGCATAGCACAAGTAAGGGTTGGCGCAAGGGTCCGGAGAGCGCAGCTCGATGCGCCTGCGGCCATTCTTCATCGCGGGGATGCGGATGAGCTGGGAACGGTTTTCCTTTGACCAGCTGATATAGCGCGGCGCCTTCATCTCGCCCAGCCGCTGATAACTATCGGTATGCGGGTTGAGGAAGAGGGTGATCTCGCGGATGTGCGCCAGGATGCCGGCCATGAACGCGTCCTGCAGATCACGTCCGTCGTCGCTGGTCACGGACATGTTGATGTGCATGCCGCTGCCGGCTTCCGCGCTCAGCGGTTTCGGGGAGAAATCGGCATGCAGGCCGTTGCCCATGGCGACCATTTCTACGACCCATTTGAACGTGGCGGTCTGGTCGGCCGCGCTCAATGCGTCGCTGTAGCGGAAATCGATCTCATTTTGCCCTGGCCCTTCCTCATGATGGCTGGCCTCGGGCTGGATGCCCATGTCGATGAGGGTGAAGCAGATCTCACGGCGCACATCCTCGCCGCGGTCCTTGGGCGCTACATCCATATAACCGGCGCGGTCGAAGGGGATATCGGTGGGTATGCCGTGCTCGTCTTGCTGAAACAGGTAAAATTCGACCTCGGCGCCAAAATCGACGTGGATGCCTTCGGCTGCCGCTTCATCGACCGCCTGCTTCAGGATGAGCCGGCAGTCTTTTTCAAACTGTGTGCCGTCTGGATACATGATATCGCAGTACATGCGCACGACCCGTCCGTCCATCGGCCGCCAGGGCAGGACGACCAGGGTGGAAGGGTCCGGTTTCAGAAACAGATCGCTTTTGGCGGTATCGCCGAATCCGGCGATCGCGGAAGCGTCGAAAGAGATGCCTTCGCTGAAAGCGCGTTTCAGCTCTTGCGGCAGGATCGAGATGTTTTTTTGGACGCCGAAGACATCGAAGAATGCCAGACGGATAAATTTGACATTTTCTTCTTGGATGAACGTTTCCACATCTTCATAAGAATAATGCATAATGGCTCCTTTCCGTGCAAAAAATGAAAGCGTCCATCAGAAAAGCGGACACTGCCCCCTATCCCGATGAACGCCATTGCTCATTCGCAATCTTGATTAACGACATATTTATACCGGAAAATGAGCGAAAAGTCAATGCGTCAGGCCATATTCAGCAAATGCATGATTGACAGCGGGCACTTTCCTGATGTAACATTCTCCCATAAAATGAAAGGAAGGGATCACGCGATGTTTGATGAACTGCATGAGGAATGCGGAGTGTTCGGCGTATACCATGTGGAACACGCTGCAGAGCTTTCATATTATGGATTGCACGCGCTGCAGCACCGCGGGCAGGAAGGCTGCGGCATAGCGGTCAGTGACGGGCTCAGGGTGAAGAGCCAGAAAGGAAGAGGGCTGATCTCCGAGGTATTCACTCGGGAGAACCTGAATGAGCTGCCCGGCAATATCGCCGTGGGACATGTGCGCTATTCCACAGCAGGCGGCAATACGATGGAAAATGTGCAGCCGCTGCTTTCGGTCTCACACAGCGGGACCTTGGCAATGGCCCACAATGGTCAGATCGTCAATGCCATTCGGCTGCGCAATGAGATGGAGGATGCCGGCAGCATCTTCCAGGGGACAAGTGACAGTGAGATCATCCTGCATCTGATCCGCCGCAGCCCGGGCACCCTGCTGGAAAAGATCACGAAGACAGCGCAGCAGTTGGAGGGCGCGTTTGCCTTCCTGGTGATGAGCGAAGATGCTTTATATGCTGTCAGAGACCGCTGGGGGCTGCGTCCGCTTTCTTATGCGAAAGTGCAAAACGGCTATTGTGTCAGCTCAGAGACATGCACCAGCGATGTCATCGGCGGTCAGGACATCGTCGACATCGAGCCAGGCGAGATCGTGCGCTTCCAGCATGACCGCGTAGATCACTTCCGTTATACAGAGGACGTGTGTCAGCACATGTGCGCGATGGAGTACATTTATTTTTCCCGGCCGGACAGCACGCTGGACAAGGTGAACGTGCATCTGTTTCGCAAGAAGAGCGGGGCCTTGCTGGCAAGGCAGGACCGTGATCTGCAGGCCGATATCGTCATCGGCGTGCCGGATTCCTCGATCAGCGCGGCCAGCGGCTATGCGGAAGCCAGCGGGCTGCCTTATGAGATGGGGCTCATCAAGAACCGCTATGTGGCGCGCACCTTCATCCAGCCGACGCAGGAGCTGCGTGATCGCGGCGTGCGCATGAAGCTTTCTGCCATTCACAGCATCGTGGCAGGCAGGCGCATCGTCGTCATCGACGATTCTATCGTGCGCGGCACCACTTCGCGGCGCATCGTGCAGCTGCTTCGGGAGGCCGGCGCTTTGGAAGTGCATATGCGCATCGCTTCTCCCATGATCCGCTTCCCTTGCTTCTATGGCGTGGATACGTCCACGAAGGCTGAGCTGATCGGCGCACGCATGGATGAAGAAGCGCTCTGCCGCTATATCCAGGCGGATTCGCTGCGCTTTCTCTCGCTCGACGATCTGCAAGAGGCGGCGGGCTGCGGTCTGTGCACGGCCTGCTTTGACGGCAGCTATGTCACCGAACTGTATGATTACCGGCAGGAACTGGAAAAGTGAAAGAAGTTTCAATTTGTTGAAATTTTTTACAAGAAGTGCTTGACAACCCAAAGAAACGGGTGCATAATACGAGGCATAAAACGGGAGAGATGTTCACTTCCGCTCTGCGTGAGGGGATTTCTTCCACAGCACACATGAAAACGGCAAAGGCGTCGTGTACTCTAGGGTACGTGTCCGTCTCTGCCGTTTTTTTATTGATCAAGGAGAGTGAAATCTATGAAGACACGAGTTAGCGAACTGTTTGGATCCATGGTATTCGACGAAGAGCAGATGCGTGAGCGTCTGGCCAAAGACACATTTAAAGAGCTGCAGAAGACCATCCGTGATGGCAGCAGCCTGAATCCCAAGATTGCCAATGCGGTCGCCAACGCGATGAAGGAGTGGGCGCTGGAGAAAGGCGCGACCCACTTCACGCACTGGTTCCAGCCGTTGACCGGCGTAACGGCAGAAAAACACGACAGCTTCATCGTACCGGATGGTCATGGCAAGGTCATGATGGAGTTTTCCGGCAAAGAACTGGTCCGTGGTGAACCGGACGCGTCTTCTTTCCCGAATGGCGGTCTGCGCGCGACGTTTGAGGCCCGCGGCTATACGGCCTGGGACCCGACTTCTTATGCGTTTATCAAGAACAATGTGCTCTGCATCCCGACGGCATTCTGTTCTTATTCCGGCCATGCGCTGGACAAGAAGACGCCGCTGCTGCGCAGCATGGAGGCCATCAACCGCCAGGGCCTGCGCATCCTGAAACTGTTTGGCAACGAAGATGTGCATACCTTGCGCACGACCGTCGGCTGCGAGCAGGAGTATTTCCTGGTAGACAAGACCTATTATGAGCAGCGCAAAGACCTGATCTACACCGGGCGCACGCTGTTTGGCGCGCCTTCTCCGAAAGGGCAGGAGATGGAAGACCATTATTTCGGCACCATCAAGACCCGTGTGCAGGAGTTCATGAATGAGCTGAATGAAGAACTGTGGAAGCTGGGGGTCAGCGCCAAGACCGAGCACAATGAGGTCGCTCCGGCTCAGCATGAGCTGGCGCCGGTGTTCACGACGACCAACATCGCCACCGATCACAACCAGCTGATGATGGAGCTGATCCAGCGCATTGCCAAGAAGCATGACATGGTTGCGCTGCTGCATGAGAAACCGTTTGAAGGCATCAACGGCAGCGGCAAACACAACAACTGGTCCATTTCCACAGACACTGGTGTGAACTTGCTGGAGCCGGGAGAAACGCCGCATGAGAACGCGCAGTTCTTATTGTTCCTGTGTGCGGTCATCAAGGCGGTCGATGAGCATCAGGATCTGCTCCGTCTCAGCGTGGCAACGGCTGGAAACGATCATCGTCTGGGCGCCAATGAGGCGCCGCCGGCCATCATCTCCATGTTCTTGGGCGATGAGCTCACGGAGATCCTGGAGGCCATCGAGCAGGACCGCCCGTATGATGGCAAGGCCAAAGAGGTCATGAAGATCGGGGCACATGTCTTGCCGAAGTTTCAGAAAGACACGACCGACCGCAACCGCACTTCGCCCTTTGCGTTCACTGGCAATAAGTTTGAGTTCCGTATGCCGGGCAGCAGCGCATCGATCGCCGGCTGCAACATCGTGCTCAACGCCGTCGTGGCTGATGAGCTGAAGCAGTTCGCCGATGTGCTGGAAGCGGCGCCGGATCTGCCCAGCGCATTGCATGTGCTGATCCAGGATACCATCCGCAGCCATAAGCGCATCATCTTCAACGGCAATGGCTATGACGATGCCTGGATCGAAGAGGCCGAAAAGCGCGGCCTGCTCAACCTGCGCACGACACCGGACGCGCTGCCATATTTCATCCGTAAGGAGAACATCGAGCTGTTCAAGCGTCATCGGATCTTCGATGAAGAAGAAGTGCGTTCCCGTTATGAGATCTTCATGGAGGAGTATGGCAAGACGCTGCATATCGAGGCGCTGACGATGCTGGACATGGTGAAGAAGCAGATCTTGCCGGCCGTCACTGCGCAGGTGCATGAGTGGCTGGATACTGCGGCGATGAAGCAGCAGCTGCTCGATGTGAAGAGCTGCTATGAGAGCAAGTCGGCCGCGCTGGCTTCAGACTTGCAGGAAGCGGCATTCGCAGCCAGTGAAAAGCTGAAGCGTGTGGTACAGAAGGCAGAGAAGCTGGATGTGGAGAGCGCGGCATTCTGTTACCGCGATGAGGTGCTGCCGCTGATGGATGAGGTCCGCACGGCCTGCGATGCGCTGGAGACGATGACCTCGCCGCAGTACTGGCCGTTCCCGACCTATGGCAAGCTGCTGTTTGGCATTCAATAATCATCGATGATCAGATAAGGGGGAATGGCAATGTGTTCGATCATGGGATATTTCAGCGCTGGGGCCGACCGCGCGCGCTTTGAGCAAGGGTTTTCCGCGACCATCTCGCGCGGACCGGATGACACGCGCATCCTGGATACCGGAAACGGCCTGCTCGGCTTTCACCGGCTCGCCATCATGGGGCTCAGCGACAGCGGCATGCAGCCGTTTGTCCGCAATGGCAGCATGCTCGTCTGCAACGGGGAGATCTATGGGTTCCGTTCGCTGCGCGAACAGCTGGAAGCAAGCGGCATTCAGTTTGTCAGCGACAGCGACTGTGAGATCCTTCTGCCGTTGTACGAGCGCTATGGGACCGATATGTTCGCCATGCTTGACGCGGAATACGCCCTCATCCTCTATGATGCGCAAAGCGGTTCTTTTATCGCTGCCCGTGATCCCATCGGCATTCGTCCGCTGTATTACGGCCTGGATGAAGATGGCGTCATGGTGATGGCGAGCGAGCCGAAGAACCTCGTCGGCATCTGTGAGAAGATCATGCCTTTCCCTCCCGGACATTACTATAAAGACGGCAGCTTTCACTGTTACCGCGACTTGAGCAAGGTGAGCAGCTATAGCAGTGATGATCTGGAAACCGCCTGTACGAAGATCCGCGAACTGTTATGCGAAGGGGTGCGCAAGCGTCTGGACGCCGATGCGCCCCTTGGCTTTCTGCTCAGCGGCGGACTGGATTCCTCGCTGGTGTGCGCCATCAGCGCGCGCATGCTGAAGCGGCCGATCCGCACGTTCGCGATCGGCATGGATAAAGACGCGATCGATCTGCGCTATGCGCGGGAAGTGGCGGAATACCTGCATACGGATCATACCGAGATCCTCATGACCCGCGAGGAAGTGATCGATGCGCTGAAGGATGTCATCTATGCTCTGGGCACATATGACATCACGACCATCCGGGCCTCGATGGGCATGTATCTCATCTGCAAGGCCATCCATGAGACGACGGATATCCGCGTGCTGATGACCGGAGAGATCTCCGATGAGCTGTTCGGCTATAAATACACCGACTTCGCGCCTGATGCAAAGGCGTTTCAGGAAGAGAGCGAGAAGCGCATCCGGGAGCTGCATATGTATGATGTATTGCGGGCCGACCGCTGCATCAGCGTGCACTCCATGGAGGCGCGCGTTCCTTTCGGCGACCTCGCTTTTGCGGACTATGTGCTGCACATCGATCCAAACCTGAAGATGAATCATTATGGCAAAGGCAAATATCTGCTGCGCCATGCGTTTGCGGGCGATTATCTCCCGCAGGATATCCTGATGCGCGAGAAGGCCGCGTTTTCCGATGCGGTCGGCCATTCACTGCGGGATGATCTGCAGGCATATGCCGAGTCGCTGTACAGCGATGCGGAATTGGAGACGAAACGGCGCCGGTATGCGCATGCGGCCCCATTTACCAAAGAGTCGCTGTTATACCGGGAGATCTTTGAGTCATTTTATCCGGGACAGTCACAGATGGTGCGTGATTTCTGGATGCCGAATCGCAGCTGGGAAGGCTGTGATGTCGATGACCCGAGCGCCCGCGTGCTGTCCAATTACGGCAGCAGCGGCTGTTAGAAAGGAGTTCAGATCATGAATCAAAATGAAGATAAGCGAAAGGAACAGATGGAGCAGGATGCCTGCGGCATCGGCGCGATCGTCCGCATGGACGGAGAGCGTGAGCATGTGCTGGTGGAGCAGGCACTGACCATCGTCGAACAGCTGGAACATCGCGCCGGCAAAGACGCCAGCGGCGAGATCGGAGACGGTGTGGGCATCTTGACACAGATCCCGCATCGTTTCTTCGCCGCTGTGGCGCATGAGGAAGGATCTGAACTGCCTGCGGCCGGCGATTATGGCGTCGCCATGCTGTTTTTGAGCGAAGATGAGCAAGCGCAGCGCCAGGCGATGGAAACGATCGTCAGCGATGCCGGCGCAGGCCTGGCGTTCTGGCGTAAGGTGAAGGTGCATGAGGAACTGCTGCATCCGCATGCCCTGGCCAGCATGCCGGCCATCTGGCAATGCTTCATCACGCGCCCCGCGCACATCGCGTGCGGACTGGCCTTTGAGCGCTTCTTATATCTGCTGCGCCGTCGCTTTGAACGGCGCTGCCCGGATGCGTATGTCGTCTCGATGTCTGCCTCGACCATCGTCTATAAAGGGATGCTGCTGGTCGGACAATTGCGCGCTTTTTACGCGGATCTGCAGGATGAGCGCTATGAGAGCGCCTTAGCCATGGTGCATTCGCGTTTTTCCACGAACACACAGCCCAGCTGGAAGCGGGCGCATCCTAACCGCATGATCGCGCACAATGGCGAGATCAACACGATCCGCGGCAACCGCGGCCGCATGCAGGCGCGTGAGTCAGTCTGGGATTCACCGTTCTTGTGCGAGAATCATAAGGATGTGTTGCCGATCGTCAATGCCCAAGGTTCGGATTCAGCCATGCTGGACAATACGTTGGAATTTTTATATCTCAACGGCATGCCGATCGAGAAGGCGGTGGCCACGCTCATCCCGCATCCGTGGCAGCATGCCTCTCTGCCGCGCAAGCTGAAGGACTTCTATCATTATCACGCGACGCTGATGGAGCCATGGGATGGCCCGGCCGCGGTGCTGTTCAGCGACGGCGTCAAGCTGGGCGCGGCGCTTGACCGCAACGGGCTGCGCCCGCTGCGCTGGTGGCAGACAGACGACGGTCATGTCATCCTGTCTTCCGAGACCGGTGTGCTGCCGATCGCAGAAGAGCATATCATCCGCAAGGACCGGCTTCGTCCCGGCGAGCTGCTGGTGATCGATACCGCCGTGCATCGGCTCATCCGCGATGAAGAATGCAAGCTGAGCATGGCGGATGAGCATCCGTATGGCGAATGGCTGGACCGTTCGCTCATCCAGCTGAAGGATCTGCCGGCCCAGGAGCGCAAACCATATGTCTTTGCCCCGGAACACCGCGATTTCCTGTACCGCAGCTTTGCCTATACGTATGAGGATGTGCGCGATCAGATCCTGCCGATGGCCAAGAACGGCATCGAACCGACGGCGTCCATGGGCACGGACATCCCGCTGGCGGTGCTTTCTTCCTGTCATCCGCTGCTGTTTCATTATTTCAAGCAGCTGTTTGCACAGGTGACCAATCCGCCGATCGATTCGCTGCGTGAGAAGATCGTGACCGACACAGCTGTTTACCTGGGCGCGCAGGGCAATCTGCTCGCGGAAAGCGCAGAGGGCTGCCGGGTGCTGGAGATCCACAACCCGATCCTGGATGGCCGCGATATGGATAAGCTGCGCACGCTCGTGCATCCGCAGTTCAAGACCGCGGAGATCTCGCTGCTGTATGATCCGTCGATGTCGATCGAACAGGCGCTGGATCAGCTGGAGAAAGACTGTGATGCAGCTTGTGACGCACAGGCCAATCTGCTGCTGGTGAGCGATCGCGCCGCGGATGAGCAGCATCTGATCATCCCTTCGCTGCTCGCGGTCGCCACGCTTTCACAGCATCTGGTGCGTATCCGCCGCAAGACCGCAGTCTCCATCGTGCTGGAGAGCGGCGAGCCCCGAGATGTGCATCAGTTCGCGCTGCTGCTGGGCTTTGGCGCATCTGCCATCTATCCTTATCTGGCGCATGAGTGCATCCGTGACATGGTGAACAGCGATGTGCTGGACAAAGAGCCGCATGCGGCCGTGCGTGATTACAATGACGCCATCTTGCATGGCATCGTGAAGATCGCCGCCAAGATGGGCATCTCGACGATCCAGTCGTATCAGTCGGCCCGCATCTTTGAAGCGGTCGGCATCGATCAACAGGTCATGGACCGTTCCTTTGGCGATACCCCGGCCTCTTTAGGCGGCCTGACCTTTGCCAAGATCGATGCGGACATCCGCTGGCATCATGCCCAGGCACTGGCCAAACGCGGGCCGGCGCTGGTGACGACCGGCTTCCACAGGCTGAGAAGCGGTGAGGACAAGGAGCGGCATCTGTACGATCCGCTGACGATCACGACGCTGCAAGAAGCCGTGCGGGAAAATGACTATGAGAAATTCAAGACATATACGGCGATGCTGCATGGCGAGCATGCGATGTTCACCGTGCGCAGCGCGCTGGAATTTGACCATTCTCAGGTGACGCCGATCCCGCTGGATGAAGTGGAGCCGATAGAGGCGATCGTGACGCGCTTCAAGACCGGCGCCATGTCTTATGGCTCGATCAGTGAAGAGGCGCATACGACGCTGGCGCTGGCGATGAATGCGCTGCATGGCAAGTCCAACAGTGGTGAGGGTGGGGAGCGCCCGCAGCGTTTGGGCACCGCGCGCAACAGCGCCATCAAGCAGGTGGCCAGCGGCCGCTTCGGCGTGACGAGCGAATACTTATGCAGCGCCGATGAGATCCAGATCAAGATGGCGCAGGGCGCAAAGCCGGGCGAGGGCGGTCATCTGCCGGGGCGCAAGGTATACCCCTGGATCGCCAAGACGCGGCACTCTACGCCGGGCGTGACGCTGATCTCGCCGCCGCCCCATCATGACATTTATTCGATCGAAGATCTGGCGCAGCTGATCTATGACCTGAAAAATGCCAATCCCAAGGCGCGCATGTCGGTCAAGCTGGTTGCGGAGCATGGCGTGGGCACCGTGGCCTGCGGCGTAGCCAAGGCCGGCGCGCAGGTCATCCTGATCTCTGGCTATGACGGCGGTACCGGCGCCGCGCCGCAGAGCTCCATCCATCATGCCGGTATGCCATGGGAGATCGGTCTGGCCCAAACCCAGAAAGAACTGGTGGAAAACCATCTGCGCAGCCGGGTGCGCCTGGAGACCGACGGCAAGCTGATGAGCGGACGCGATGTTGCGATCGCCGCCATGCTGGGCGCTGAAGAGTTCGGCTTTGCCACAGGGCCGCTGGTCGCCATGGGCTGCATGATGATGCGCGTGTGCAACCTGGATACTTGTCCGGTCGGCATTGCGACGCAGAATGAATGCCTGCGCCGCCGCTTCCAAGGCAAGCCGGAACATGTCATCCACTTCATGCGCTTCGTGGCTCAGGAACTGCGGGAGATCATGGCATCGCTGGGCGTGCGCACGGTCGATGAGCTGGTCGGCCGCAAAGACCTGCTCAAGGTGAGCGAGCACGCTGAGCATGTTTATCATCTGCAGCTGCAGCAATTGCTTGCCCCGATCAAAGGCGGAAAAGTGCGCTTTGATCCGGCCGATGTCTATGACTTCCATCTGGAGCAGACGATCGATGCCGCCAAGCTGATCCCCGGCCTGGATGAAGCGATGAAGCACGATGCGCCCTTTGTCTGTGAGGTGACGGTGCATAACACTGACCGTTCATTCGGCACGCTGCTTGGTTCGCATGTGACTTCGCGCTATGGCGTTTTGCCGGATGATACGTGCCGCATCCGCTCCATCGGCAGCGGCGGCCAGTCTTACGGCGCCTTCGTGCCGGCCGGCATCTCGCTGGAGCTGGAAGGCGATGCCAATGATTACTTCGGCAAGGGGCTTTCCGGCGGCCGTCTGGTCGTGCATCCTTCGCCGAAAGCGCCATTCCGCGCGCAGGATAACATCATCATCGGCAATGTCGCGCTGTATGGCGCTACCTCAGGCACCGCTTATGTATGCGGCCAGGCCGGAGAGCGTTTCGCCGTGCGCAACTCCGGCGCCACTGCGGTCGTCGAGGGTTGCGGCGACCATGCGCTGGAATATATGACCGGCGGCTGCGTCGTCATCCTGGGCCGCACCGGGCGCAATGTGGCGGCCGGCATGAGCGGCGGTGTCGCATATATCCTTGATGAGGACCATGACTTGTATCTGCGGGTCAACCGTGATCTGGTGGAGATCGAAGATGTCGATGATCCTCGCGATATCGCACGACTCAAGGAGATCCTCACTGACTATGTCCGGGTGACTCATTCGGAAAAGGGCAGCGAGGTGCTTGAACAATTCATGGAAAAGCTGCCGCTTTTCCGCAAGATCATCCCGCACGATTATCGTGTCATGACGGAGAATATCGAGCGTTTCATGCACGATGGCTGTGATGAAGAAGAAGCGCAGCGCCGTGCGTTCGCGCAGATGTATGAGAGTTAGGAGGCTGAAGTCATGGGTAGACCAGATGGATTTATGATATATGAACGAAAGGAGCAGCCGGCGCTGTCCCCTGCGCAGCGGCTGCGTGATTTCCATGAGTTTCATGCCTCTCTCAGCGAGATGCAGCGGCGTGAGCAGGCAGCGCGGTGCATGAACTGCGGGGTGCCGCTGTGTCAGTCAGCCATGGTGCTGGGCGGCATGGTGAGCGGCTGCCCGCTGCACAACCTCATCCCGGAATGGAACGATGAGCTGTATCATGGCAATGACGAAGATGCGCTTGCGCGGCTGCTGGCGACCAATCCGTTTCCGGAATTTACCGGCCGCGTCTGCCCGGCGCTTTGCGAAAAGGCATGCATCTGCGGCATGAACGGCGATCCGGTCACGATCCGGGAGAATGAGCTGTCGATCATCGAAAAGGCCTTCAAAGAAGGCCGGATGAAGCCATCGACCCCTGTGCGCAGCGGCAAGAAAGTAGCTGTGGTCGGCAGCGGCCCAAGCGGACTGGCCGCAGCGTGGGCATTGAACCGCATGGGACATGAGGTGCATGTCTATGAGCGCGATGATCGGGCCGGCGGCTTGCTCATGTATGGCATCCCGAACATGAAGCTGGAGAAGCAGATCGTGGAACGCCGCGTCGCGCTGATGGTGCAGGAGGGGATCGTGTTTCATCTTTGCTGCGATGTCGGAAAGGACATCGATCCGGCACAGCTTTATGAAGAATATGATGCTGTGGCGCTGTGCTGCGGAGCCAGGGCAGCGCGTGATCTGAAAGGTGAGGGACGCGATGGCGGACAGATCGTCTTTGCGGTAGATTTCCTGAGCGCGCTGACCAGAAGCTTGGATGATCCGCAGGCGGCCAAAGCTATCCCGGCCGTCAAGGACCGTCATATCATCGTCGTAGGCGGCGGCGATACCGGCAATGACTGTGTCGGCTCATGCATCCGGCTGGGCTGTGCGGGCGTGACACAGCTGGAGATGATGCCGGCACTGCCTAAGGAACGCGCCGCAAGCAACCCTTGGCCGCAATGGCCGAGGGTCCTCAAGACGGACTACGGACAGGAAGAGAGCATCGCTCGCTTCGGACACGATCCGCGCATTTATCAGACGACCATCCAGCGCTTTTTGCGCGAAGATGGCGTATTGCATGCGGTCGAAACGGTCGATCTGCGCTTTGATGCGCAGGGCATGCATGTCGTCGAAGGCAGCGCGCGCCAGCGCAAGGCTGACCTGGTCATCATCGCAGCCGGCTTTACCGGCATGGAGACGTATGTCAGCGATGCCTTCACTTTGCCGCTGAGCCCGCGCCATACCGCAAAGACCGAAGCAGGCACGTACTTGATCGATGCGGAGAAGGGATTGTTTGCGGCCGGAGATGCCAAGCGAGGACCTTCCCTGGTCGTTTGGGCCATCCATGAAGGTCTGGCATGTGCCGAACAGATCGATCGATATCTGAATTAAGCAGGTCCGCCTGCTTTTTTCGTGGATCTGAAGTTGACATCACGTGCACAGACTGTTATTTTTGAACCATGAGATGGAAAGGGGAGCTGAACATGCCGCTGATCACCGGGATCCAGAAGTATTGCATCTATGATGGGGACGGTATCCGGACGACGGTCTTTTTCAAGGGCTGTCCGCTGTCTTGTGCCTGGTGTCATAATCCAGAGACCCAGCGGTTCGAACGGGAACTGATGCAGGATGAGGAAAGGTGCAGCGGCTGTCAGCGCTGTACGCCAGTCTGTCCGGTGCATGCGGCCGGGCCGCATACGGATCATGCGCGCTGTCTGGCGTGCGGAAGCTGTGTGGACGCGTGTGTGATGAATCTGCGCAGCATCGCTGGACAGGAGCGTACGCTCGATGCGCTGTTCGGCGCGCTTTGTCAGGATCAGCCGTTTTACGAGGAGTCCGGCGGCGGGGTCACGCTGTCTGGCGGCGAGGTCATGTGCGCGGACATGGATATGGTGGAGGAGCTGACGCGCCGGCTGTATGATGCGGGCATCAGCGTGATGATCGACACATGCGGTCATGCGCCTTATGCGCGCTTTCAGCGGATCCTGCCTTATGTGGATGGCTTTCTGTATGACATCAAGAGCGCAGATCCGCTCGTGCATGCACGATATACCGGCAAAGACAATGCGCTCATCTTGGATAATCTGGAGCGGCTGAGCCATGATGGCGCACGGATCATCCTGCGCATACCGCTCATCCGCGAGGTAAACGGCACAACGGCAGAGATGATGAAGATCATCCGTTTCTTGCAGGATAAGCAGATCGAGGTGTCACGAATACACTTATTGCCTTATCATGACACAGGCACAGGCAAATACCGGCAGCTGGGCCGTGTCGTTGAGACGGGGTTTCATGCGCCGGATGAGGAAGAGACGAAGCATCTGCTTGATCTGTTTGTCAGCGCAGGCTATCCAAAGATCAGAATAGGAGGTTGATCCTCATGGAACAAAGAGGAATGAATGAGCGGATCAGAAAGCTCAGGGCGTTGAGCGTGAACACGCCGCCGCATATCGATATGGAGAGAGCGAAGATCATGACGGAGACTTACCGCCGTGAAGAAGGGGTGCTCTCAGTGCCGCAGCTGCGGGCACAGGCATTGAAAGACTATTTTTCTCAAAAGACATTGTATCTTGGTGAAGGAGAGCTGATCGTCGGTGAAAAAGGGGATTCCCCGCAGGGTGCGCCGACCTTTCCTGAACTGTGCTGTCACAGCGTGGAAGATATGCGTCTGATGAATGAACGGGAGCTGATCCGCTTTCAGGTCACGCCGGAAGATATGGCATTGCAGGAAAAGGTCATGATCCCATTCTGGAAAGAGCGCTGCATCCGTTCTCGCATCTTCCGGCAGATGACGCCGGAATGGAAGAAGGCGTATGAATGCGGGATCTTCACGGAGTTCATGGAACAGCGCGGTCCGGGCCATACCGTAGGCTCATCGAAGATCTATGAAAAGGGGCTTCTCGATTATCAGCGGGACATTCAGGAGGCGATCGATCGGCTTGATTTCTTCCAGGATCCGCATGCGCTGGAGCGCAAAGAAGAACTGGAGGGCATGTACACTGCCTGTGAAGCGCTGATGATCCTGGCTGCGCGTTACAGCAAATATGCGCGTGAGCTCGCTGAACAGGAGGGCGATGCGCAGCGCCGTGCGGAGCTGCTGCAGATCGCGGAGAACTGCGCGGTCGTGCCGGCGCATCGCCCGCAGACATACTGGCAGGCGCTGCAGATGTATTGGTTCGTCCATCTGGCTGTGACCAGCGAGCTGAATCCATGGGATGCCTATAGTCCGGGCCGGCTCGATCAGCATCTGTTTCCGTTCTATGAGCGGGATGTGCAGGCAGGCATCCTCGATGATGAGAAGGCGCTGGAGCTTCTGGAATGCCTGTGGATCAAGTTCAACAATCAGCCTGCGCCGCCCAAGGTCGGCATCACGCTGAAGGAAAGCGGGACATATACCGATTTTGCCAACATCAATACCGGCGGCATCACGCCGGAGGGGAAAAACGGGGTCAACCGGGTCAGCTATCTGATCCTGGACTGCATGGATGAGATGAAGCTGCTGCAGCCCAGCTCCAATGTGCAGATCAGCCGAAAGACGCCGCAGAAGTTCCTCAAGCGTGCCTGTGAGATCTCCCGCAAGGGGTGGGGACAACCAGCGTTTTACAATACAGAGGCCATCGTGCAGGAGCTGCTGAATGCGGGAAAATCGCTGGAGGATGCCCGGCGCGGAGGAACCAGCGGCTGTGTGGAAACAGGGGCATTTGGCAATGAAGCCTATATCCTCACCGGATACCTCAATCTGCCCAAGATCCTGGAGCTGACCTTGAATGATGGTTATGATCAGGTGAGCGGACAGCAGCTTGGCCTGAAACTGGGCCGCGCGGAAGATTTTGCGGATTATGACGCCTTATTTGACGCGTTCAACAAGCAGCTGAAGCATTTCATCGACATCAAGATCAAGGGAAGCAACATCATCGAAAAGATCTATGCCAGAGAGATGCCGGTCCCGTTTTTATCGGTGATGACCAATGACTGCATTGCCCGGGGCATGGATTACAACGGCGGCGGTGCGCGATACAATACCAAATATCTGCAAGGCGTGGGCATCGGTACGATCACGGATGCCCTGGCTTCCATCAAATACAACGTATATGACGAACATCGGTTCACGATGGGAGAACTGATGCAGGCGCTGGATGATGACTTCGAGGGGCATGATGAGCTCCTCAACCAGGTGCGCAGCCGGACGCCGAAGTATGGCAATGACGACGATTATGCGGATGAGATCATGAAGGCGGCGTTCACATCGTTTCGAAGCATGGTGAGCGGACGCCCCAATATGCTGGGCGGGATGTATCGCATCAATATGCTGCCGACGACATGCCATGTCTATTTCGGAGAGGTGATGATGGCCAGCGCGAACGGGCGAAAGGCGCATAAGCCGGTGTCTGAGGGCATATCCCCGGAGAAAGGGGCAGATGTGAACGGGCCGACGGCGGTCATTCAGTCAGCGGCCAAGATGGATCATCTGCAGACCGGCGGGACGCTGCTGAATCAGAAGTTTGCTCCAGATATCCTTAAAGGAGAGGAAGGGCTGGAACAGATGGCCAATCTGATCCGGACATATTTCAATATGGACGGGCACCACATTCAATTCAATGTGATCGACCGACAGACACTGATCGATGCGCAGCTGCACCCGCAGGAGCATGCAGATCTGATCGTCCGGGTCGCCGGATACAGTGATCATTTCCGCAATTTGAGCAAAGCGCTGCAGGATGAGATCATCGAGCGCACAGAACAGCGATTCTATTGAAAAACAGGGCCATGCCTGCGCAAATGCAGACATGGCCCTGAACGATATAAAAAAACCGGATCGCTCCGGTCAGTTGTCATGGCAGGGGTAGAGAGGATCGAACTCCCATCCACGGTTTTGGAGACCGTCGTACTACCATTGTACTATACCCCTTTGTTTCAACGCATAAATAATTCTACCATAAAATCCGGATTTGTAAATAAGAAAATAGAAGAATTTCATGAAAATGCTGAAGTGAAAAAGTAAACGCAACTCTAATAAGGCAAAAAATGATCGTTGCACTTACTCATACAGAATCTGTGATT
>UQPV01000022.1 GCA_900543035.1 uncultured Solobacterium sp. | reverse complement strand
TGTTCCGCCTGGTGCTCAATGTAGCTCTTGCCCTTGTCCCAGCCGGGAACGATGACGGACAGGCCATGCTCTTTGCAGATCCGGTCGCTGGTGCGGCGGATGAAGTGATAGCTCCGCTTATTGGAATGGTAGTGCTTGTGGTCCTGAAAGCTGACCGCATTGAAAATCAGGTGGTTATGAACGTGGTTTTTGTCTATGTGGGTGGTGAGGACAAATTCATATTTGCCGCCCAGGACCTCTCGCGCCAGCTCCATGCCGATCCGGTGGGCCTCCTCCGGCGTGACCTCCCCAGGCTCAAACGCTTGGATGAGGTGGCGGCCCAGGTTCGTGCCCTTGTCGATGGCGTGGCGGCGGGTCCATGCAAATTCGATGTCGGCGGTCTCGGCGGAGCAGCCGAAGGAGGATACCAACAGCTTCCCGTCCGTCTTGTCGGGATTGCAGATATAGTCGATGGCTGCTTTCAGCGTTGACTTAATAGGATGCGTCTTTGTAACTGCCATATCTGGTCCATCCTCTCCCGGATCTCCTCCATGTCGGCCTGGTAAGCCGGACCGCCGGCGTTCAACCGCTTGGCGATCTGGTTGATGTTCCGACCGATGGCGGAGAGGGCGCGGGTCATCTCCTTGATGTCGGTGGTGTCCACCTGGATGATGTATCCATCAATTGCCATTTTGCGGAGATAGGCGCCAATCCGCTTTGTCTGGAGCTGGGTCATCTTCTGTTCTATCAGAGCCCGTTCCTCTGCTGTCACCGGGCAGCGCAGGATGATGGGCCGTTTACGGTTTGCCATAGTGTGTGCCTCCGTTTCTTCATAAGGGTCTGGGACTATCCCAGCAAGCAATTTTTGTGTTTAGGGGCAAGGGGTTCCCTAAACCAAAAATTCGCAAGTGTGGCTACACTTGCTGTGCTTGCTACCGTAACCCTACCCTCGTATTCTCCCTCTACTAATACTACAATTCGGAGACTTGAAAATGGCCGAATTGCATAGGACAATATAGAAAGAGTGGTCGCAATACACAACCACTCTGAAATTATTTTTAATATTGCATTTTCCGATATTCTGTCGGTAAAACCTGCGTCACATCCTTGAATGCCTTAGAGAACTTCCCTTGGGTCTCATACCCTACCTGGGCGGCAATATCGGCAATGGTGGCATCGGTCTCCCGAAGTAGCTTCATGGCTTGGTGTACCCGATACTCCTTCATATAGGTGGAAATGGGCAAACCGTAAACTGCTTTGAACACTTCTTTCAGCGTAGAAGTATTGATGAGATACTGTTTAGAAAGTTCTTCAATCGTGAACCGCTGTTCCAAGTGCTCCGTCAACTGTTGGCGGATTTCTTTGATCAGTTCCGTCTGCTGGGAGAAATATTGAGTCAATTCTTTCCGCCCGGACTTCATGTTGCCCAGATAAATCAAAACTTCCAGCACTTTTAGTTTTCCTCTAAAAATACGATAAAAAGGACGTTTTCAGCACTAAGCCGGACGTCCTTTTCTCATTGTGGAAAATTTTCTCCGAAACTCAAACATACTACCTTTTCTATCCCCTGAACAGCGCGAAAAAAAGTATCGCTGCTCCCGCGGGCACGATGCCTGAACTCACGTTTCTCCTCCATCTTCCACCGCCGTTTTTCCCACGATGGCGAGCACCTCATCATGCATGTAGGCATATCCGCCTGCCAGCGTGATGCGGCGGCGCTGTGATCCTTGGCAGATCTGCACATCGCCGGGGCGCAGGCACACGATGATGTCCGCATGATGGGGCAGGATCGTCAGCGCGCCTTCCATGCCCCGCAGCACTACGGCATCCGCCTGTTCATCGAGCATGATCCCCTGTGCGCTGATGAGCTTCACCCGCATCACATCATCTCCTTGGCACGCGTCCTCACCTCATCCAGCGTTCCCGCCGACAAGAACGCCTGTTCGGGCAGATCGTCGCCGGCGCCATGGATCAGCGCTTCGAAATCGCGCACGGTCTCTTCGTGGGAGACATAGACGCCCTTCATGCCGGAGAACACCTCAGCCACATGAAAGGGCTGAGAGAGAAAATTGCGCACGCGGCGCGCCCGGTTCACGCTGATCCGGTCTTCCTCGCTGAGCTCATCCATGCCCAGGATGGCGATCACATCCTGCAGCTCACGATAGCGCTGCAGCAGCCGCTGCACGCCCATGGCAGCCTCATAATGGCGTTTGCCGACGATGGCGCTGTCCAAGATGCGGCTGGCGGAATGCAGCGGATCGACCGCCGGATAGATGCCCAGCGCCGCAATGCCGCGATCCAGCACCGTCCTGGCGTCCAGATGCGAAAAGACGGCTGCGGCTGCCGGATCGCTGAGGTCATCGGCCGGGACATACACCGCCTGCACCGAGGTGATCGAGCCCGACTGCGTGGATGTGATGCGCTCTTGCAGCTCGCCCATCTCTGCGGCCAGCGTCGGCTGATAACCGACCGCGCCGGGCATGCGGCCCAGCAGCGCGCTGACCTCGCTGCCCGCCTGGGTGAACCGGAAGATGTTGTCGATGAACAACAGCACATCCTGATGATCGTGATCCCGGAAATGCTCTGCCATCGTCACGCCGGAGAAGCTGACCCGGAAGCGGGCGCCGGGGCTCTCGTTCATCTGCCCGAACACCAGCACCGTATCGCCGAGCACGCCGCTGTTCTCCATCTCCCGCACCATATCACACCCCTCTCTGGTCCGCTCTCCTACGCCGACGACGACCGAACGGCCGCCATGACGCATCGCGATGTTGTGGATCAGCTCCTGGATCAGCACGCTCTTGCCCACGCCGGCTCCGCCGAACAGCCCGATCTTGCCGCCGCGGACATACGGACAGAGCAGGTCGATGACCTTGATGCCGGTCTCCAGGATCTGCGCGCTTGGATCCAGCTGGACAAACGCTGGCGGATCCCGGTAGATGGGCAATGTCGGCGCATCATCGAGCGCGCCTTTGCCATCTATCGGCTCGCCCAGCACATTGAACACCCGGCCCAGCACCTGCTCGCCGACGGGCACATGGATCATGCGGCCGTCGCTGGTGGCCTTCGCCCCGCGCTTCACGCCCTCGCTCGCGCCCAGCGCGATGCAGCGCACCCGTTCGCTGTCGGGATGGGAAAGCACTTCCGCACACAGCCGGCGCCCACCCGCCTGCACCGACACCACGCTGAACAAAGGCGGCAGCCCGCCTTCCGCAAAGCGCACGTCGATGATCGGTCCGACGACCCGGACCACTGTTCCGATCATTTCACTCATCGTCCATCTCTCCTGTCACTGCCAGTTCTGTGATCTCCCGGGTGATCAGCGCCTGCCGCTCCCGGTGATACTGACGCTGCAGCGTCTTCAACAGACGCTTCGCATTTTCCCCGGCCTCCTCCATCGCCATGGCGCGCATGGCCTGCTCGCTGAGCTTCGCTTCCAGCGCATAACGCCTGAGCGCAGCGGCCAGATGATCCTCTGCCGCCATGCGCCACATCGCTTCCGGCTCTTGCAGCACGCGCGGATCGGCCATGGGCAGCGGCCAGATCTTCACCATCTTCACTTCTGCGCTGAGCGCATTGATCCTGGCGGTGTACAGCACGTGCACCGCTGTGTCGGCCGGTTCGATCCGCGCGGCGAGCGCAGACAGCTGCGCCGTTGATCCTGCGATCACCTCGGCATCCGGCATCCGCCAGCTCTGCGCCTTTCGCCCGATGATGACGCATGGCCCGCTCACCTTGCTCAGCGCCGCCTTGCGCAGCATAGGAAGATATGCGCCGCAAAGCCCCATGTCCGAGGCGAAGATCACCGTCAGCCGCCGTTGGGGCATAAGGGGCGGCTGCAGCCGCGCCGTCATCGTTTCCAGCGCCTGCGCATATGGCAGGAACGCATCTAGCTGCAGACGCAGCCGGCGCTGACGGCTGGATGCGGTCATCCGCAGGGCATCCGTGATCTTCTGGCTCTCTCTGCCTAAGGCCATGCGGCGGCGCAGCTCACTCTGGCTCATCGCATCCGGTGAACGCGTCCAGCGCGCGTTCCATCCTTTCTTCATCCAGCCGGCCGCTTTCCTCGATCGCCTGCATCAGCGCCTCATGCTCGCCATGCATGAAGGCTAACAGCCGCTCACGGACAGAGGGGAGCTTCGTGCGGGCCGTCTCATCAAACATATGCCGCTTGGCCGCCTGCAAAAGGACGCATTGTTCCGCCAGTGTCAGCGGCGCAAACCGCTGCTGGACGAGCAGCTGCGTCAGCGTCTCCCCATGGCGGATGAGCTTGCGGCTCACCTCGTCCAGATCGCTGCCGAAGCGGGCAAATGCGCGCAGCTCATGAAACTGCGCCAGCCGCAGCTTCAGCCCGGCTGCCGCCTGCCGCATCGCCTTGCTCTGCGCCGTGCCACCGACCCTGGACACGCTCAGACCGACATCGACGGCCGGACGGATGCCGGCATGGAACAGATCCGGCTGCAGGAAGATCTGCCCATCCGTGATGGAGATGACGTTGGTGGGGATATATGCCGAGATATCGTTGCCCTGGGTCTCGACGATCGGCAGCGCAGTCATGGATCCGCCTCCCCGCTCATCGCTCAGCCTGCCGGCGCGCTCCAGCAGCCGCGAGTGCAGATAGAAGATATCACCCGGATATGCCTCACGTCCGGCCGGGCGCTTCAGCAGCAGCGAAATGGTCCGGTAGGCGATGGCATGTGCGCTGAGATCATCAAAGACGATCAGCACATCCTCGCCTTTCTCCATCCATTCCTCGCCTATGGCACAGCCGGCATAAGGCGCCATATACTGCATGAGCGCAGAATCGGCAGCGGACGCAGAGACGATGACGGTATGGTCCATGGCGCCGTGTCTGGCCAGCTGTTCAGCGAGCTGTGCGCTCGTCGACGCCTTCTGCCCGATCGTGACATAGATGCATTTGACCTGCTTTCCCTTCTGGTTCACGATGGCGTCCAGCGCGATCGCGCTCTTTCCGCTCTGTCTGTCCCCGATGATCAGCTCGCGCTGTCCCTTGCCGATGGGGACCAGCGCATCGATCATCAGGATGCCGGTCTGCAGCGGTTCGCTCACGCTTTGCCGCGCCATGATGCCCGGCGCTTCTTTTTCCAGCGGCCGCTGTTTCTCTGTCTGCAGCACGCTGCCATCCAGCGGCTGTCCCAGCGCGGAGACGACATGGCCAAGCAGCGCGTCCCCGACCGGGACCTGCGCCACGCTGCCGCTGCGCCGCACCGGATCGCCTGCCTGGACCTTGCGGGCATCATCCAGCAGCACAGCGCCTACCGTGTCTTCTTCCAGGTTCATCGCGATGCCGCGCACCGCATGAGGAAAATACAGCAGCTCGCCGGCCATGACATCCTGCAGGCCGCTTACGCGGGCGATGCCGTCGGCACATGACATCACCCTTCCTTGTTCCCGCACATCAAGGCGCTCATCAAAGCTGAGGATCTGTTCCTTGATGCGCCGTGCGATCGTTTCCGTATTCATCTGTTCCTCCTTCCTGCGCGTGCAGATATGTGCGAAGCCCCTCCAGCCGCGAGGCGAGCGAACCATCGAGGATCAGATCGCCGCATTGTACGCGGATGCCGGCGATGAGCGTCTCGTCCTGGATGATCTGCAGCCTGACGCTGCCAGCGACATGGCGCTGGATCAGCGCATGGATCTTCGCGCGCTGTTCATTGCTGAGCGGACGAGCTGTGAACACCTTGGCCGTGACGATGCCGGCAGCGTGTGCCTGATGCAGCTGCAGCACTTCTCCCAGCTTCGCGCACAGTCCGCACCGGCTCATCTCCTTCAGGATGGCCACTGTCTGCGGATGCGCTTCTTCTGCAAATCCCTCTTCCAGCAGGCGTGCCTTTCTCGAAGGGGAAAGCAGCGGGTGAGAAAGCAAAGCGAGGTAATCAGGCGATGCCTGCAGGATCGCCTGCGCTTCATACAGCTCGTGAATGATGACATCATCCGCAAGACACAGCGCCCGGGCAAAGGCTTCGCTCAGGCTTGCCATGGGTGATCATCTGACTCGCTGAGCCATTCTTCCACATAGCGGGCATGCAGCGCGGCATCCGCTTGTTTCCCGCTCAGCTTTTCGCTCACGGCGGCAGCGATATCCGCGATGGCGCCGGCGGCTCGTCTTGCCTCCTGCTGGCGCAGGGCACGCAGCTGTGCCTCGCTCTGCGCACGCAGCGCGTTGATCTCCCGGCGCGTCTGCACGAGCTCGCGCGCATGCAGCGCATCCGCTTCTTCACGCGCCGTCTGCACGATATGCGCCGCTTTGGCCTGCGCTTCTTCCAGCTGCTGCTCCCGCAGCGCTTTCAGCCGATCCGCCTTTGCGCGCAGCGTCATGGCCTCATCCATCTCCTGCCGCATGATCTGCCGGCGCGACGTGAGATACGCGCTCACTTTGTCCCAGAACAGGACCTTGCCGGCCGCGGTGAGCAGCAGCGTGGATATGGCGACCAGCAGCATGTCGCTCAGACTGATCCGCAGATAGCTGTCAATGTCAAAGCCGGGCATGGCCTACCCCTTCAGAAAGATCAGCAGGATGGAGATGACCAGCGCGTAGATGCCGGTCGTCTCCGCCAGCGCGACGCCCAGCACCAGCACGCTGCGCACCTTGCCTGCGGCATCGGGATTGCGGCCGATCGCCTCTGCGGCCTTCCCCGCCGCGATGCCCTGGCCGATGCCTTGTCCTACGCCGGCGATCATGGCGATGCCGGCGCCCAGCAATGCCATGCCGCGGACAAAAAACTCATTGAATTCCATCGTTTACCCTCCTTCATCTTCATCCTGTGCGGCATGCAGGAAGAATACCGCCAGCGTAAAGAAGATATATGTCTGGATCAGCCCCGAGAACACATCGAAATACAGATGCAGAAACGGGGTGAATGCAAATGCGGCCGCGCTCAGCGGCAGAAAGGCGCGGATGCCCGCATAGACGAGCAGCGAGATGACCGTGCCCGCCAGCATATTGCCGAACAAGCGCAGCGTCAGCGAAAGAGGCAGGGTCAGCTCTGAGATCACATTGAGCGGAAGCATCAGCTTCAGCGGCTCACACAGCTGACGCAAGCGGCCGCGCAGCCCGTTGGCTTGCAGCCCCTGACGCTGGATCAGCACGAACATCATGAGCGCCAGCGCAAGCGTCACGCTGAGGTTGGCCGTGGGCAGCGGCAAAGCGAGCAGCCCCGCCAGGTTGGACAGCGCCATCATCACGATAAGGGTGGCAAAGAAAGCAAAGCGCCTTCCGGACATCTTCGAGCCGCACAGGCTGCGGCACAGCGCATGCAGCTGCAGCGCCCACAGTGCGATCCCCTGCGGCACCTCATGCGGATCAAGGCGAGCCACCCGCCTGCCGGCAATGGCAAAAAACACGATGAGACATGCCGCGATCGACAGCCAGACCAGCAAAGACGGCGGCACATCGATCACGAAGATCCCGCATCGCACGATCATGCGATCACCTCTCCTTCATCACGCAGAGCAGGATGCTCAGCTTATGCGCCAGCAGCCCGGCCAGCACCCATAATGGATGGATCCCGCCCTGCATGGCCAAAAGCAGCAGCGTGCCGTAAAACAGCCAGCGCAGGACATAGTGGGCGAAGACGGCGGCGGGGCGTGTATCCGCACACAGCCGCTCTGCCATCGCGCAGATCATGAAAAACCCGATCAGCCCGCCCAGACAGCCGATCCATATCCCCGCTGCGCATGCCGGAAACAGCATGCCGGCCAAGGCGGCCATCAGCAGGGAACAACGGATGATCTGCCGTCGGTATCGTTCCATCCGTTCGCATCCTTTCTCATCTGCCCCTTAGTCTGGCCGCATCTCAGCGTTCTATGCCAAAGCAGAAAAAAAAGCAGACGATCAGCGATCATCTGCCCGCTCTGTCGATTCGCCGGGCTCCCATGGCCAACAGGCTGCCGATCCACAGCATGGCGGCCATGATGGCAAGATAGTCCCGAAAAAAGAAGATCAGCGGCTCCTCATCATCAAAAAACACGAAAGGCGTCTTCAGGAAGAGATAATCCGGAAGGTCTCGGCTGAACAGCGCGTAAACGCCCCACAGCGCGAACAGCGTGCCCAGCGTCCATAGCAAGATCTTCCTGCGCCGGGAAGGATGGGAAAAGCGCCGGAAGATGAGCTTGGTCACCGTCTGCCAATGCACGCCGAGGTGCAGGCCCATGAAGAGAAAGCCCCAGTAAGCAGAGAGCATATGCACGCTTCTGCCCAGCGCCAGACCGCCGCTGATCGGCAGCAGGGCAAATACCTCGCGCGAGATCGGCACCGCGCTGAGCATGAGCCCGAGCATGGCGATCAGCATAAGCGCCGCACACACGCTCTGCAATATGCGGTAGGCGGTATGCTTCCCGCTGAACAAGGCCCTGCTCCAGCACCGGTTAAAGACATGATGAAGATAGATCTCCATGATATGGGCAAAGACGCCGAAGCCGCTGGATAACACCTGCGGCACGCTGCAAGGATAGGATGGATCCATGAGGGCGAAGCGCGGGTTCAGCCTAGGGTAGTCCCGCGCGCATCTGACGTGCTTTTCCTCATTGGTGATCACTGCTCTGCCGCTGCAGGCACTGCCGATCTCAGCGCCGGCGGCGATGACGCCCAGCGGAAGCGGATCGACGCTGATCACGCCGGGATGCGCCCAATAATCTTCCCAGACATCATGCGCACAGCGCGCGGCCAGCGATATCCCTTTGCCGCAGTCGATCACGGCATCTATGCCGAGCGCCAGGATCATGTCTGCCTCGCTGACCCTGGCGGCATCTGCGCCGGCGAGCACCTGACGATAAGTCAAGGCAGATGAGACCCCGGAAAACACCGCGGCGAGCTTTCCTTCCCCGCGCAGGATGGCGCTCACTTCTTCGCCTATGCCGCTGCGGCTGAGCTCTCCGCGCGCACAGACGAGCATCACCCGCTGATACGGCGCGCAGAGGCTGCCGAGATATTCCCGCACACAGCCTCTGCCGAAATATACGCTGGTCTCATTCTGAAAGATGAAGTTGCGCATAAGATCCTTCCTTTCCCGCTCACATCTGCGCTTCCCAGAAGGCGACGGCCTCCTCCAGCCAGCCTTCCGCTTCTGTTCCTATGCCTAAGCCAAACCCATGGCCAAGCGTTGGATAATGATGAAATTCCACAGGGATGCCGGCTGCGGCAAGCGCGTCGATGCGCCGCTGCATGACACGCCAGTTCGCGATGCCGTCTTGTTCCCCTGCGCAGGCAAAGGTCGGCGGATCATCCGTGGTGTATTCGCTGTGTCCCGTATACTGCATGACCACCGTGCCCGGACGGGGCAGATCATCCCCGCCGAATGCCGCAAGGCCATACGACCCCAGCCAGGCGGACAGTCTTGCGCCGGCTGATCCGCCCCACAGCGAATAGCAGTCTGTGCTGATCCCGAGCTCTTCGGCATGAGAAAAGACGAAACTGATGGCGCGGGCCAGATCTTCACAGCCGCTCTGTGCGCCTGGGCGGTAGATCAGGGCAAACGCGTGATAGCCATGCTGGGAAAGCGCGAGCGCATGCGGCAGGCTGTCCTGCATGGCGCCCACATAAGCAAAGCCGCCTCCGGCGCTGCAAAGGGCAAACGGCGCGCCCTGCCTGCCTGGAAAATAAAACAGCCCGGTATCCTCCTTGTCCGGATCTGCCGCCTTCTCCTCTTCGGTATAGATGTCGAAGAACACCGGCTGCCCGGCTGAGGCGCGTGTCTTCAGGTCATTGACGATATCCACCGTTTCCTGCGGGTCGATATGGCTGTACCAGGTGAGCTGCAGCTCCCCCAGCGTATCCCCGCTGTAATACCAGTCATCCACCGGGAACAACAGCCGGCCGAACTGGCCGAATGCCGGATCGGTGATGACGGCGGTGATCGGCGTATCGGCGGTGAACATTTCTGCGTTTGCAGGCATGGCCTCATCTCCTTCATCCAAGGGCCGTGCGCTGCAGCCCCACAGGCAGAGCGACAAGACCAGCACGATTGCTGACCATGATGATTTCTTCAAGACACTCTTCCCTTTCTGTGTCCTCATTATAAAAAAACCGAGACCTCCGCAGAAGTCTCGATTCGTTATGCAGTATGTACTCCGGTGTTAACACTCTTGTTTCACGGTCTTTTCCACCGCGCGCAGAAATGCGCTGACCCCTGCCGAAGGCGAGGGCGAGTGCAGCAAGCCGAAGGGGATGGTGTAATTCCAATCCACTGGCAGGATCTTGAGCAGCGGGTGCACATAACGCCAGTTTTCCACCGCCATCAGCACGTAGTTCTCGTTTTCGCATCGGTTGAAGGCGTCCACATCGTAGAAATCAAAATCCACGATTTGGATCTGCGGGTGGTTTTTCCAGATGTCATCCCGCAGCAGATCCACATACCGGCTCCAGTTGCGCCGCATGAGCATCAGCTTTTCGCCATACAGATCCTGGATGCTCAGCCGCTCCTTTTGCGCCAGACGATGATGCAGGCTAACCGCGCAGCAGATCGGCTCACGCGACAGCTCGAGCCCCGCGCACTTGCGCAGGCTGAGCATCGTCTCATCGAAGACGCCGGCCACCACATCGATGTTCTGGCCCAGATTGGCTAAGATCTCCCTGGCATTTTCCGGCGTATTGTCAAAGGGGATGAGCTGAAAGCGGATATCCGGACACGCGCCGTGCAGGCGCGGCCACAGATCCACCAGCACCTGCGCGGGCGTCATCAGCGAAGTGCCGATGCGGATGACGCTGCCGCTGCTCTGCATGGCATTGCGGGCACGCGTCACCGAATCCTTGCAATATTGGATGATATATCTGGCGTCCTGGACCAGCGACTTGCCTGCCTCTGTCAGCACCAGGCCGCGGTGCGTGCGCACGAACAGCTGCAGGCCCAGGCTCTCCTCAAGCAGGTTGATCTGCTTGATGACCGCAGGCGGAGAGATATACAGCTTTTCGGCGGCCTTGTTGAAGCTGCCGGATTCAGCCACACACAGAAATGTATCCAGCTGAGGATTATACATCATGCGCACCTCCTTTCAGCCGTTCGCATCGATCATGATGAGACAGAGGGTCAGCGCTTCTGTCCCTTCCGGCGCTTCATCAGCGTGAGCATGCCGGCAGCTGCGCCAAGCACTGCGGCGAACATGCCGCTCTGTGCCGCCGCCGAAGTATCGGCCGCAGACGCATCATCTGACGTCTGTGCTCCGCTTTCCGCAGATGTGCTTTCTTCGCTGACCGGCTGCAGCTGATCGATGGCCGCCTGCATCTGCGCAGCCAGATCATCTGCTTCGGCCTGGGTGATCTCCGGATCGTTCACGGCCTGCGTCAGCAGCGTCATCAGCCGGTTGACCGGCACCACGCTGTCCAGCGTATAAGCGCGCAGGTCAAGAGCGTTCACCTGTGCGATCAGCGCCTCCAATGCGCTCACGTCAGCCTTCGTGCGCGCACTCAGTCTCGCTTCACGAAGCGCCTTGACTGCTTCATCGATCTCTGCCTGGCTCGCCGCATTCTCCAGCGCGTTCTGCGCATCAGCCAGCTTATCTGCCAGTCCTTCCACACTGCTTGGCACATAGTTATCGATATTGGCGAGCATCTCATTCACGAGCTCGATCTCATGGACGAGCGCGCTCGTATCCAATGTGATGACCTCCAGTCCGGCGATCGCGTTTGCCAGGTTTGTGATGGCTTCGGTTACCTCAGCAGTTGTCGCGTTTTCATTGGCTGCTACGGCCTGTGCAGATTCGATCGCTGTCTGCAGCGCTTCGAGGCTGTCTGCCGTGTAGTCGCCGGCAAGATATCCGTTAGCGGCTTCGATCAACGCGCTCAGCTCTGCCTTGGAGACGATCTCCCACAGCTCCTGTGCTGCCTTGGTCATCGCTTTGTTCGCTGTCTTCAGCGCATCTGCGGTCGCTTTAGGGTCATCGAGCAGTGTCTGTGCGGCCTGGACGGCGTCTTTCAGCGCCTGTACCTTGCCCGGACGGAGTCCTTCTACATCGTTCAAAATGTTTTCGTTGATGAAGTCGATCGTCGCCTGTACATCTTTACGCAGGGCGTCCGTGCTTTCATCGATATTCAGCGCCTGCATCGCTTCGCTCAGATCGAGCAGTGCGGTGACGACTTCGGTCGTGGCCGGCGCTTCCTTGGCCAGTACGGCCTGTGCATTGGTGATCGCTGCGTTGAGTGCCGCGTCATCAGAGCCCAGGGCAACGGCCTTGTCGACCATGTCGTGCAGTGCCTGTACGGCTGCTTCGCTGGCAGTATCGCTCACTTCTTCCACCAGGGCATTCATCGCATTGTCGATGCGCATGACGATGTCGGTCACTTCACGGCTGCTCGTCGCCTGATCCATCTGTTCGCGGGCCTGTGCCAGCACGGTCTGCAGTGCCGCCCAGGACGCTTCGGTATAGTCACTTTCATCCAGCGCTTCTGCTTCTGCCAGCTTGTCTTTGACGCGAGTGATGTCCACCAGGGCATCTGCCGCATCCTGCAGTGCGTCGCGTGCGCTGTCGATCATCGCCTGAGAGACCGGATCCTGGGAAGTGCTGATGGCGAGCGCATCCTCCAGCGCCTCCTGAAGGGCTGCCCAGCTCACCGCGGAGTAAGTATCGGCATCCAGCTCCTGCACGGAAGCGATCAGCTCGTTGAGGGCAGTAAGATCGCCCTGCTCGATGACGCCTTCCGCATAAGCATAGATCATCATCTCCGCCATGGAGCAGCTCTGCGTTCCGCCGTTGCCATATGCGGAATATGCCGTCATCCGCACATAACGCGCTTCTACCGGCGCGAATTCCACCTGCTGCTCGCCATCGATGTTCTGGAACGTGCCGCACTGCACTTCGGTGTAATGCTCTCCATCGGTGCTGACGGAAATGCTGTATTCCTCGATGCGGCCATTGGCGTTGCCATAACGTCCGACATAGCCGACCTTATAGATTTCCTGTGTCTCTCCCAGATCCACGCTCACATACTGCGGCAGCTGGTAAGAAGCATCGCTCCATACGGAGTGCCAGTAAGTCCGCACGTTGCCATCCAGCACGTTCACGGCCGCACCGTCGGTATCCGGCGCCGTGCTTGCGGACTGCTGGGATGAGTAGTCATGGATGCTGAGGCCTTCCGTGATGCGGGTGAGGTCATACAGCTCCAGGTCGATCTCGTCCACGCCCTTGTTTCTGATGTTCTCCAACAGGCCTTCCTCCAGCGAGATGCCCTTGGCGCGCACGATGCCCTTGACGCCTTCCGGCAATGTGCCCTTGAAGGTGATCGTCTCTGTGCCTGAACCGTCCGCATAGTCTGCTTCAAATGCCTCGGTTCCCAATGTCAGCTCGAGCTTCGGCGTGCCCACCGCCATGATGTCCTGATCGAACGTCAGCGTCACGGTGATGTCGGTGCCATCGATCTCAGCGGATGAATCAACGATCTGCGGCGCGCTCAGCTCTTCGGTGATCAGCGGCGCCTTGACGAAATTCTCATCGAATTCTGTATACTTGATGTCGAATGAACCGTCGGTATCGTCTTCATACAGCAGACCGAATACCGGGTTTTCTCCGTCATTCTCCAATACGCTCAGGCAGGAATACTGGAATTTTCCTTCATTGAGCTGCTGGGCATATTCCCAGCTGATGGATCCGTCTTCATTGACCTTGCCCAGATGCACCCAGCCGTCATATCGTCCGGATACGTTCGGGTTGCTCAGCAGGAGATATTCCCCGTCATCCTTATTGTAATGAATGACGGACAGCTGGCAGTAATACTCATTCAGCTCGCTGATCTCTTCGATGCTGTCCCAGGTCATGCCGCCGTCTGTGCTCGTGGCCATATAGACATGGTTGGAGATGCTGTTGCGCATGAACAGCAGCACGCGGCCGTCATTGAGCTGAACGGCCTGGGATTCTGTCAGCATGCCGCCGCCGGTCATCGTCTCGCGGTCATATCCGCGAAGGGTCTGCGGGCTGTCGCCCAGCTTCCACGTCTCGCCATGGTCCTCGCTGATGATCACCGCGGAGGACTGGCTCGCGCCTACGTTGGTGTTGGCGCTGTAGACCGGGAACACCAGGTTGCCGTCCTGCAGCTGGATGCCTGCCCCTGGTCCGGTGCCCAGGAATACCATCCAGTCTTCCTTGACCTGCGGGGTGATGTCGACCGGATCAGACCAAGTCTGTCCATCGTCATCTGAATAGACGAGCCACAGATAAGTCGTGTTCAGCACGACCAGTTCGCCCTTGTCCGGTCCGTTTCTCAGCATGTAGATGTTGCCTTTATATTCGCCGTCCTTATACAGGTTGCCCTTTTCATCGGATGCGCCGCCGGTATTCACGATGACCGTGTAGCCGGTGTCGTTTCCCTCATCGTCATAGACATGGCCGATGCCGTTTTCATCCACATTGCGGATGACGCCGGCTTCTGCATGCGTGCCGTCATTATAATACAGGATCTGGCACATCTCGCCGTCCACTTCCTTGTATCCGGTGCCGGTGGTCAGCTGTGAGGTGTCCATCAGTCCGGAGCTTTCCGGGAACATATCGATGAGCATGAAGATCCGTCCGGTCTCCTGATCCTGCACCGCGGAAGCGTCGATGGTAAAGGCCGCGGATCCGCCGTTGTTCGGCAGGTCGATCAGCGTGATCGGCGCAGAGAACGTATCGCTGTCCGCGCTCTTGCGGCGCACGACAGCATCGATGTTGCCGGCATCGCCCGCACCGCTGTTCCGCTCATCGATGAAGGCCAGCTGCGTACCGGCGCTCGTCGTGAGCAGCGAAGGGATACGGTACGCCGTCACATTCTGATACCCGGTGTAATACAGATCGATCGGATCGCTCTTGTAGGCGTTGCTCATGTCCGGGGCCTGATCCGGCTCCCACGCCGTCGTCTCATGTTCGAGCGCGATCTCGCTCTCGCTCAGCACGCTGCCATAGACATTGACATAGTCGATCGCACCGTCCAGCGCCATCTCATTGCCTGTCGCGCGGTTAACATAACCGATGCCCAGGCTGTCCGGGCTGCTCACGGTGTTAAAGAAGCCTGAGGTGATGCCGTTGGTATACTGATCCAGATACTCGCCGTCCAGGTAGAAGCGGATGCCGCCATCTGCCTTGGTCACGGTCAGCGTATGCCAGGATGTATCTGCGATCGATTTGCCATAGCGGCTCAAGCTGAGCGTCTTCCCGGAAAACAGCGCATTGCCCGGCGCGTCAAAGCCCAGCTGATTGCTGGCCGGATTGACATACAGGCCCAGATAGCTGCGGTCCTGGGTGCCGTCTGATACCGCCATGAGCATCATCGGGCCGTCCGCAGGATCATTGATGCGGTAACGCACGCTGATGCTGCCCTGCGTCAGATCCTTCACCGCGCTGAGTCCCTCGGTGTCGTTCACGCTCTCGCCATAGGCGTTTTCATAAGTGTACACGGCATTGCCCAGCTCGCCGCGGTGATAGCTCAGGATATCTTCTTCGCTCAAGGCGCTGTCATACAGCTCGATATCGCCGATCGAACCGGTCAGCGGATACGGATTGCCGCCGTTGGCTCGTTTGCCATTGCCGAATCCCATGTAGTCCGCGCTGTCGAACAAGCCGGCACTGAAGTTGACGCTCACGCTGCCTTCCTTGACCATTTCGCCATCCAGATAGATGCGGTAAAGATTGCCGCCGTCCATGGTAAAGGTCAGCTTATGCTGCTGGGAAAAATCCACATCATTGAGCGTTACGGTCGCTCCGCTGATCTGTTGCGCGCCCGAAGCGTCGCGGGATTCCACGCCGATGGTATGTCCGTTCACATAAACGGTGATGTAGTTGTTCTGCCGGGTGCTGTCTCCCAGGAAAAACAGGGAATTGACGCTGCTGCCCGTCACGGTAAAGGTCGCGTTGAAGGTAAAGTCCTCCAGCCCGACGAAGGCGGATACATCGCTGCTGGCATCGATGGCGCCTTCTCCGCCATTCACGCTCACCATCTCGCCTTCGGCATACGTCCTGGTGGCCGATGCCCGGACGGTCTGCGCCATCACCGGCATCATCGAAGCAGGCACCACGGAACTGACGCCCAGCATGGACGCCAGCAAGATCGAATACGTCTGTGTCGTTCTCTTCTTCATCTCTCATTCTCCTTTTTTTCATGCATGAAGGCCGCACAAGCAGGTGCAACCCCTTACATATATTCCATTATAGCATGGATCAGTGCATTGTGAATGTATTTTGAAACAAGTTTGAAAAATGGTGAAACATCTGTGAAATACAGTAGTATTTTGCAAAACCTGCAGGTCATGGCAGAAAAAAAGTCAGGAAGCTGTTCCTGACTGATCGCTCATGATGCGTTGTTCTTCCCTGCGATGAGATGGATGCCGAACTGTTCCGCGGGAAAGAGCTTCAGGTCGCTGCGCAGCAGTCCGCGCCGGGACAGTTCTGCCTCCAGCACCCCATACGCCTGCGCCCGCGTGTTGCCCTCCTGCGAGATGTGCGCCTGCACGATCTCCCTGGTGCGCTCTCCGATCACTTCGCTGAGCACCCGGGCACTGTCCTCATTGTTGAGATGCCCGCTGTCATTGATGATGCGCTGCTTGATGTAGACCGGCCGGTTCGTCTGCATGAGCATCTCGATATCATGATTGCTTTCAAAGATATAATAGTCCGCATTGACGATGCGTTCCTTCACATCATTGCGGATATAGCCGGTATCGGTGATGTAGACCAGCTTTTCTCCCCCGGCCTCGATCACATAGCCCACCGTATTCGCGGCGTCATGAGAAAGGGGGAGCACCGTGATCTGCATCTCGGCGATCTGAAAGGTCTCAAAGGGCTCGACGACCCGCTGATCCGCAACGCCCAGATCTGCCCAGGCATAGATCGGCAGATGCTTGAACGTGTTGAGCTGCGCCACATGATCCTTATGCGTATGCGTCACCAGCAGCGCATCCGCGCAGGCAGGATCATACTGCAGGCGGTCAAAGCATTGGGTGAGATAGCGCTTCGTGCCGCCGCAGTCGATGATGATGCTCGTCTTGCCATGGCGGACCAGGCAGCAATTGCCTTTGGAACCGCTGGCCAGCAATGCCGCCTTCATCACGCTCTTCCTCCTGCATCCAGATGATTATAGAAGGCCGAGATCGACTTGTTGAAGACGAGCGACACATGGCCGACGCTGCCATTACGATGCTTGGCCAGGTTCAGGTCGACCACTTCGTTTTGATCGGCGTTTGCCTCCTGCTCCTTCGTCTTCTTGTAATATTCTTCGCGATACAGGAACATGACGATGTCGGCATCCTGCTCGATCGCGCCGGACTCTCGCAGATCGGACAGCCGCGGTGTCTTGTCATCGCGGCTCTCTACGCTTCGAGAAAGCTGTGACAGCGCGATGACCGGACAGTTCATCTCCTTGGCCAAGATCTTCAGGTTGCGCGAGATCTCACTGACCTCCTGCTGGCGGTTGTCCCCGCTCTTGCCGCTGCCGCTGATCAGCTGCAGATAGTCGATGACGATCAAAGAAAGCCCCTGCTCGCTCATCAGCTTGCGGCATTTGGAAAAGATCTGAGAGACCTTGATGCTCGCGGAATCGTCGATGTAGATGCGGGCCGCGCCCAGCTCGCTGCCGGCCTCATTGAGCCGGTTGAGCTCTTCATCCGTGATGTTCCCGCTGCGCAGCTTGCCGCCCTCGACCTGGCTCTTCGCGCTGAGCAGTCGCTTCATCAGCGAATCTGCCGGCATTTCCAGCGAGAAGAAGGCGACGGCGCCTGGATTGCGCAATGCGGTGTACATGCCCAGGTTCAGCGCGAGCGCTGTCTTTCCCATCGCCGGGCGGGCAGCCAGGATGATGAGATCGCCGCGCTGAAAGCCGTTGGTCATGCGGTCCAGATCCTGATAGCCGGTACGCACGCCGGTGATGTGGTTGTCGCTCTCCCGCAGCGTGACCAGCTCGCGGATGACGCGGCCCACCACTTCCTTGCTCGACTGGAACTCGCTCGCCCGGCGGCTGCGGGTCACCTCCAGGATCTGCCGCTCCGCCTGATCGAGCACATCGTCCAGCGGGCTGCCGGTATCAAAGCCCTCCTCAGCGATCTGCTGCGCCGTCTCGATCAGCCGGCGCAGGTGACAGCGTTCCTTGATGATATTGATGTAATAGATGCCGTTGGCGCTGGAGACCGCGCTGTCACTCAGCTTGATGACATAGTCCGCCCCGCCGGCCATCGAAAGCTGTTCCGTATCATTGAGCCGAGTGATCAGCGTCGCGACATCGATGTTCTGCCCGAGCTCGCGCAGATCCATCATGCAGCCATAGATGCGGCGATGCACATCGAGGTAGAACTCATCCGCCTGCAGATCCTGATCCACCGCGATGTTCACCACGGAAGGATAGACCAGCATGGCGCCGAGAATCGCCTGTTCCGCCTCGGTGCTGTGCGGCAGCTCTCTTGCCATGTCTCATCCCTCCTGTTTATTTCGCGCTCTTTGCGCTGACATGTACGCGGATAGTGCCGATGACTTTGTTCTTGTACAGATCCACGTTCAGCTCTGTGTCGCCCAGCGTGCTGATGGACTCATGCCCGCGGATCTTGCGGCGGTCGATCTGGATGCCGTGCTCTCGCTGCAGCTTCTCCGCCACCTGCTTGGTCGACACGGTGCCGAAGGAACGGCCGTTGTTCCCGGTCTTGATCTGGAATTCGAGCACGATGCCCTTCAGGCGCTCCTTCACGGCTTCCGCTTCCTTTTCCAGCTCCAGCTCATGCAGGCGCTCTTCTTCCTTCTGCATGCCGAGCACCTTCATGCTGCCCTGTGTCTGCGGCACGGCCAGCTTGCGCTTCAGCAGGAAGTTGCGCGCATAGCCGTCCGCGACCTCTACGACCTCATCTTTCTTTCCGACGTTCTTGACGTCACTCAGCAGTATTACCTTCATTGCTCTTCTCCTCCTCTGCAGCATCCAGAACCTGTTTCAGTTCTGCTTCGATGTCCGCCACCTGCGCATGCTCGCGCTGCAAGGCCGCCGCCGTAAAATGGCCGCCGCCCTTCATCTTCTCCATGATGGTCTGGACGTTCACATTGCCGCGGCTGCGGCTGGATACCGCCACCGCGTCATTTTCTTTCTCCGTCTTCGCGATGACGAAGCTCGCCTCCACGCCGCGGATCGTCAGCAGCTGATCGGCGACCTGCGCCATCAGCGGACGGCTGGGATAGATTTCCTCTTCTACGGCCGCGATCATATATCTTCCCCGGTAAAGCCGAGCATACTTGGCGATCGCGGTCTTTTCCTCAAACTGATCGTAACGCTCGCTCAGGATGTTCTCTGCGCTCACTGGATCTGCGCCCAGCTTCTTCAGCACGGCCGCCGCCTCGAACGTGCGCGAACCGGCGCGCATCTTGAAGCGGTTGGTGTCCACGACGATGCCCAGATACATGATCGTCGCTTCCTCATCGCTGATGTCGACGCGGTTAGGCTGATAAGACAGCATCTCCGTCGTCAGCTCACAGGCGCTGCTCGCCCCGCTCTCCAGGTAAGTGACCAGCGGTCCGTTGACGAACCCTGCGCTGCGGCGGTGATGATCGATGACGATGATGCGCTTGGCCTGATCGATCAATCGCTGCGCGCAGCTCTGCGCCGGCGCATGATGATCCACCATGATGACCAGGTCGTTCTCCTGCAGCTGCGCCAGCGCCGCATCCTCGCTCAGGAAAGCGTGGCGCAGCGAAAGCGGATCCCGATACAGCCGCAGCGCATCCTCGAGCTGCGCGTCCTTCGAGCAGCCTTCCGACACGACGAACGTCCTGCGCTCACAGCGCTGGGCGATGCGCGACATGCACAGCGCCGCGCCCATGCAGTCAAAATCCATCATCTGATGGCCGACGATGAACACCTGGCCTGAATCGATGATGGCCTCTCGGATGGTCTGCGACATGACGCGCACACGCACCTTGGAGCGGTCTGACTTCGACTCAGAGTTGCCGCCGAAATAGTGCACGCTGTGTCCATAGGCGCGCACGGCCACCTGATCGCCGCCGCGGCTCTGCGCCAGCTCGATCAGCTCGTTGATCATGCCGTCAAGCACGACATAATTGCTCGTCCCCCGGGCAAACGCCATGCTCAGCGTGATGGAGACATCCATCTCCTCCGCCGTGGCGCGCACCGTATTGAGGATCGGGAACTTCGCTTTTTCCAGCTTTTCATAAATTTCCTCATCCAGCAGGACCAGGATGCGGTCGCTGCGCAGTCTGCGCGTGAACATGCCCATCTCGCGCGCCCATTCGAACAGCGGCTGACGCAGCCTCGTGTTGATCTGCGACATGACCGTATCATCCTCATACTGCTGATATTCGTTGTAATTATCCAGCTGCAGCAGGCCGACGACGATGCCGTTGTTGTGTTTTTCCTGCCGCAGGTTGAACAGCTCGGTGATATCGCGCACATAGAGCAGCTGTGTGTCCTCCTTGTGCGTGATCTCATAGACCCTGTCCCCGCTCTGGCCGATCACCACTTCCCGGCCGTCTGTGTTGAACAGCTCGGTGATGCCGCTGATCCAGGAAGACAGCTTCTTCCCCACCAGGTCGACGCCGCGCTCTTCCAGCAGCTCGCTCACCCAGGTTGCACAGTACTGCTCATCATAGGTGATGATGCCCACGCCGCCGAAGACCAGAGCGTCCTTGGCGTCACGGCCCAGCGCCCGGGTGATGTCCAGGTCCGTATTCTTCTTTTCCTTCTCCATCCGGTTCATGATCCAGAACTCGATCATGACATTGACGAGCACGACGCAGGCCACGGTGAACGCGATCTGCTGCAGATCGAACATGAACAGCAGGACGACAGCCAGGACCTGCGCGGCGATCACGATGATCAGCTGCACCTTAAAGTTTTCCAGACGTTCCATTTTTCACACCTCGCATCATTCGCCCGCGCAGCTGAAACAGCAGGTCTGCCTCACCCAGCAGCGCGAGAAAAAGGTTGACAACGGGCACGAACAGCAGCACATACGCTGCCAGCATGCCGCGGGGATGCCCGCGGCTGATGAATGCGCACATGAGCGTCAGCGCCCCATAAACGGCCGCGCACAGGCAGGCGGTCAGCACGCCCAGCTGCAGCAGCCGCGATCCTGTATCTAATTTTATCACAATTCCCCAGGAATATAGAACCCAAATCATCAGGATCGTCACCCCGAGCCAGCGCGGTCCGCTGATCTCATGCGCAGCCTTCACCGGATGTGTCGGTATCCCGATCCGCCCAAGCAGCAGCAGCGCGCCGAAATGGATGCACAGCGTCTGCAGCAGTGAGCAGACGACGACGGTGAACACCGCCAGCACGAGCGCTGAGCGCATGACCATCGACGGATCCGCATGCAGCAGCTCGATGAGCAGCTTCGCCTCCTCTGCGGGATCATAGCCAAACAGCGAGGCGAGCACCACCATGCTCAGCAGGTTGGAAAGAAAGCTGATGAGCCCGGTGCGCAGCAGCAGGCTGCGGTTTGCGGCGCCCCTTCGCACCCCGCTGCCATAAGCCAGCGCGCAAAGCGAAGCGGAAAACACATAGAACAGCGTGGTAAAGGTGCAGAGCATCAGCGAAAGCAGCAGGATGCTCACACAGCAGATGAGCGCGGTGCGGACGCCATAGCGCGCGCAGTACACGAGCAGCGGAAAGACGAGCAGCCAGGGAAAGGCCGTCTCGATCATTCCGCCCGCCACGCGGTTGATGAGCAGCAGCAGCGCCGTGAGCACGCACATCATGGCGCCTTCACAGAGCATGCGTGTCCGGGAAGTCATCCACACCCCTCCTTTTACCTAAAAGAAAAGTCTCCCGGCAAGGAGACTGATGAATTATTCGGCTACGTAAGGCAGCAGAGCCATCTGACGTGCGCGCTTGATCGCAGTCGCCAGCATTCTCTGATACTTTGCGCGCGTTCCGGTCACACGTCTAGGAATGATCTTTCCATTGGCGCTGATGAAACGCTTCAGCAGTTCAACATCCTTATAGTCGATGTATTCAATTTTATTCTTCGTGAAGTAGCAGACCTTCTTGCGGCCCATGCGCTGTTTCTTGAATGCCATAATGCTCTCCTTTCTTAAAACGGTAGATCATCGCTCGCGATGTCGAGCGAGTCATTGGAATCAAAATCATTGGCGAAGGAATTCGTGTTGACATCCGCCTGATAGCCTCCGGCAGGGCTTCCGTAATTCTGCGCTCCGGAAGCATATCCCGGCGCAGACTGATAGGAAGGCTGTCCATAAGGCTGCGGATCGCGGTTCGCCGATGCGCTCTTGGGTTCCAAGAACTGCACGCTCTCCGCCACGACCTCCGTCACATAAACGCGACGCCCGTTGGCATCGTCGTAATTTCTCGTCTGGATCCGGCCTTCGACCCCCACCAGCGAGCCCTTGTGCAGATACTGCGCCATCAGATCCGCCACCTTGTTCCAGGCGACGCAGCTGATGAAATCAGCATCCGGCTGTCCCTGCGTCTTGAATCTGCGGTCGCAGGCAACCGTGAAAGAAACGACCGATGCGCCGGAATTGGTCTTGCGCAGTTCCGGATCGCGGGTCAGGCGACCCACCAGTACGACTCTGTTGATCATCGTTCCGCCTCCTTCGTTCGTTTATTCTTCACCCTGTGTCTTCACTACCATGAAACGCACGATGTTGTTGTTGATGCGCGCCAGACGCTGGAATTCCTGGATCCCCTCGTTGTTTGCAGTGACATTGATGACAACATAGTACCCTTTTTTCATGTGGTCGATCTCATACGCGAACTCTTTCACTCCCCACTCATCGATCTTGTCGATGCTGCCTTCGTGGCTGGTGATGATCCCGTGCAGTCTTTCCATGACGTTCTGACGTGCGGCATCATCCAGGGATGCGTTCACGATGTACATGATCTCGTATTTCTTCATTCTGTACACCTCCTCTTGGTCTAATGGCTTCCGAATCGCTCAGAAGCAAGGAGCAGACAGTCCTGCTCGTTTCAGGATTATACCATTTTCGGCATGAGAAGTAAAGCGAAAAATGCGGGAACGGCGCGCGAAAAAGCGCCCTTGCGGACGCTTCGTTCACGATATGCCTTTTTTGCGCAGGTAGTGCGCTGCATTCTGCGCGGCGATGGCGCCGTCGCTGCAGGCCGTGACCACCTGACGCAGATCTTTGACATTGCAGTCCCCCGCGCCGTAAATGCCGGGGATGGCGGTCTCCATGCTGGCATTGACCACGACATAGCCATGTTCCTCAAGGATGCCCAGATCCTTCAGGAAGGCCGTATGCGGATCCAGTCCGATGTATTCGAACACTCCTGCGCACGGGATGATCTGCTCCTTGCCGCTCTTTACATCCAGGCTGCGCACGCCGCTCAGCCGATCATCCCCGACGAAGCCGAGGATATCCTGATAAGTCATGATGGTGACATTGGGCTTCTTCTTCAGCTGCCGGATCGCCGCTTCATCCGCGGTCAGGTCATATTTCGTCAGCATCGTCAGCGACGAAGCGATATTGGCCATGAACAGCGATTCCTTGACGCCTGAATTGCCTCCGCCGATCACGACGACATCTTTGCCCACATACTGCGCCCCATCGCAGATCACGCACCAGCTGATGCCGTTGCGGTAAAATTTCTCCTCGTTTTCCACATGCAGCACCTTGGGGGTCGTACCGACCGCGAGGATGATGCTCCTGGTCTCGTAAGGCGCTTCCTCTCCCTTTACCCAGATGCGGTGCATCGGCTCTCCCGGCTC
The DNA here is from genome assembly GCA_900543035.1 of uncultured Solobacterium sp. GTDB lineage: Bacteria > Bacillota_I > Bacilli_A > Erysipelotrichales > Erysipelotrichaceae > Merdibacter > Merdibacter merdipullorum. Next base: position 17,873 of record UQPV01000022.1, on the reverse strand, counting down.
GATGCGGACGACCTCGCGCCGCGCAAACGGGACGTTCAGCTGCTGCGTGTGCTCAAACATCCGATAACCGAGCGCAGATCCGCTCACTGCGCCGATGCCGATATAATTCTGGACCTCGTTGGTGTTGAGGATCTGTCCTCCCGGATCTTTCGCATCCAGCATCAGCGTGTCCAGCTCCGCTCTGGCCGCATAAACGGCAGCGCTCATCCCCGCCGGGCCAGCCCCGACAATGATCACATCGTATTGTTTCATCTGATTATGATACCTCCATGATGATCTCCATCTATTCTAGTCCTTATCATATCATTGACGGGCATGAACTGCAACGCATTTGTCAGCGGCGGAAACGATGTTTCCAGACCAGCTGCCAGAACAAGGCTGCCCAGATGAGCAGCACGGCTGCATAGACGAGATACGAGCGCACCGGAAGCGACCGGTCATCCTGCGCAGACTGTGTGTCCGCCATCGTCTGCAGCGGCGGCTCAGCTGCTTCCAGCTGCTGTTCATAGCGGTAATTGGGATTGCGTATGGAAAGGACGGCCTTTCCTTCCTGCAGCAGGCGCTCCTGCACCAGCTCGCCATCCGCGAACAGATAGACCGGCAGCGGCTCTTCCAGGCTGACCAGCGGATCGACCTCAAAGCTCACCTCATCCGCTTCTGCCAATATGGCGCAGGCATCCTGCCAGCCATCCTCCTCGGCATAAGTCACATTGAACAGCTCCGCGTGAAACAGCTCGCCTTCAGCGCTGAGCGTGACGCCCTGTGCATCACAGCCCTTCACTTCCGCCGGATAGCGCGTCTCATGCAAAAAAGGAAGCAGCGAAGCGGCGAGGATCATGATCAGTTTCATCTTATCACCCGTCTCTATTCTTCACTGCTTTCCATTCTTTATTCAGCGTCGCTGCGATACTGTGCGGCGATCTCGCGGATCTTGGCCAGACGATGCTTCATGCCCGACTTGGAGATATTTTCCCCGAAGCGCTCTGCGCACAGCTCGCACAGCTCGTTCATGCTCGCTTCCGGGTAAGCCCGGCGCACCTCGATGACATGCTGGAGCCGTTCGGGCAGCGTGTCCAGCGAACGATAGTTCTCGATCCAGGCGATATCCTCCAGCTGCTTCCTGGCCGCGGATATGCTCTTCATCTCATTGGCCAGCTCACAGTTGTCCAAACGCGTCAGCGAATTGTAAAAATCGCGCTGGATCCTGGTATCCTCAAATTCCAGCAATGCTTCATCTGCCTTGCACATGCGCAGGAAATCGGCGATCTTGTCGCTCGCCTTCAGATAGACGACATGCTGGGCCCGCCGCTGGATGATCTTGGCCGGCAGATAAAAGCGGTTCATGAGCCGGCAGAGGAATTCCGCCAGCTCCTGATCGCTCGTGCTGATCTCCAGATGATAATTCGAGGTGGTCGGCGCATTGACGCTCCCGCCAGCCAGAAAGGCGCCGGCGAGATATGCCTGGGCGCAGCAGTCCTTGCGCACCATCTTCGCGCTGGGGCGCGGCTGCAGTCCTTTGTCCGTGCAGATCTCCAGATCCTTCAAGATCTCCATGGCCCGCTCATGGACCCGGATCACATAGATGTTGTTCTTCTTCAGGCGCACCTTGCGCAATACCGACAGCTGCGGCTCCACCTGGTAGCGCTCCTTGAGCAGCTTCCATATGCGCTTGGCCGTATTGGCATGCTCGCACTGCACGCGCAGATGGATCCCCTGCGCGCTCAGGTTCATCGTCGAGCACATCTTCATCACGCTGGACAGCTGTGCCCGCGCACAGCATTCGCCCCATTCGGCCGCGCAGATCTGCGTCTTGACTTCCGCTGTAAATGACATGTTCCCCCACCTTACTGCATGCGCAGGATCTCTTCCACCACGGCGCGCACCTTCTGCGGGTCATGGCGGATCAGCAGGCTTCCCTCCTGCATCAGATCCCGTTCCAGCACCAGATAGCGGTGCCGTTCTTCCTTCAGCTCCACCGGCGCACTGCCTTCCGCCCGATAGCGTTCCAGCGTCTCCGTGGAAAACGTATTGTTCTGCTTGACGACGATGTCCACCGCGTCCGCAAACGCATGGCGGCAGATGGCGTCCACATGATCCTCCACCGAATACTCGTCGGTCTCTCCCGGCTGGCTCATCGCATTGCAGAAATAGACCTTGCGGCACGGGTTGGCGATGAGCTCGTTGCGGATCTCATCGATGATGAGATTCGGCATGATGCTGGTATACAGCGAACCGATGCCATAGATGATGAGGTCCGCATCCCGTATGGCCTGCAGGGCTTCCTGCGTGGCCCGGATATGCCGCTGATAGAATACCCGGTCGATGTGGTTGCGGAACTTGGGGATGTTCTTCTCCCCGCGCACGATGGTGCCGTCTTCCATCACGGCATACAGCGTCACCACCTCCAGGGTGGAAGGCAGGATCTTGCCGCGGACCTTCAGGACGCGGGAAAAGGTACGGATCGCCTCCATGAAGCTGCCGGTCGTCTCCGAGAGCGCCAGCAGCAGCAGATTGCCCAGATTGTGCCCGCCGATGTCTCCGCCCCCTTTGAAGCGGTAGTTCATCAGTTCGGTGAAGATGCTTTCCTCCTCGGCCATGGCGCACATGACATTGCGGATGTCCCCCATGGCCGGGATCTGATAGCTGTCCCGCAGCCGTCCGGTGCTCCCGCCGTCATCCGCCACGGTCACGATGGCGTTCAGCCCGATGTCCGGAATTGATTTCATGCCCCTCAGCATGACGGAGAGCCCGGTGCCTCCGCCGATGATCACGACGTTCTTCATGGCCTACACCTTGCTGTCCCGGTGCGAGAGGAAGCACTGATAGCGGTCCTTGTATAATCCATACAGCCAGTTGGCGATGGTCACGCTGCGATGATGCCCGCCTGTGCATCCCACTGCGATCGTCAGGTGGCTGCGCTTCTGTTTCGCATATTCTTTCAGCACAAAATCGATATAGTCATGCAGACGGCGGCAGAATTCCTTGGTCTCGTCAAACTTCATGACATAGTCGTACACTTCCTGATCATCTCCTGTCTTGTTTTTCAGCTCATCCACATAATAGGGATTAGGGAGGAAACGAACGTCAGTGATGATATCCGCATCGATCGGTACCCCGTGCTTGAAGCCGAACGACATGAAGCTGACCGTGAACTCCGTCTTCGCCTTGAACGAAAGACGGGCAAACAGGATGTTGCGCAGCTCCTGCATGCTCAGCTTGGTCGTATCGATGCGCAGCACGGCGCGCTCATTGAGCCGCTCGAACATATCGCGCTCGACTTCGATGGCATCTTCCAGCGTGCTCGCCTTGGAAAACAGCAGCATCGGGTGATGCCGCCGGGTAAAGCGATAGCGCAGCAGCAGCTGCTCATTGCTGGCATCCAGGAACACCACACGCACGTTCATGTTGCTGTTTTCAAAATAATTGAGAAACTGAGGATAATCGACGGCATTGGTCGCCAGCGCGATATTGTCATAACGGCTGTCATCCTGCCCGCGGATCAGCTTCCCCAGCGAGGAGAGCAGCTGCACCGGAAAGTTATCGATGCAGTGATAGCCCATATCCTCCAGAATGTTCATGGCGCTTGTCTTCCCTGCACCGCTCATGCCGGTGATCAGCACGACATTTCTTGCCTTCTCCTGTGTCATTGAGATACCCCCGTTTCAGTCAGCCTTATTGTATCACAATCCCCTCTGTTTACAAATGCAAATCATCCCGGCTCATGCCTGGGAATGAGCGCGGGGCGCTTCTTCCCCGCACAGATACAGATCTGTCTTCACCCTGGCGCAGAAGCTGCGCAGGACGCTTTCCTGCTCATCGTGCAGGACGAGCAGGGCATGGCGCAGCAACGCCTGTTCCCCTTGCCCGCTCAGCGCGCCCGCGTTGAGCTCATTGGCCAGCAGAGCCATTTCCCGCACGCTGAGGGAAGAGAGATCATGGATGAAGAGGATGGCGAAGGGCGTGCGGCGCAGCTGACGCACCACCTCCTCCTTCTGCCAGGACAGCAGTCCCGCATCCGCGCTGATGAGCGAGCGGCGGCAGAAGAAATCCTCGCTGATCATGGCCAGCAGCTCGCGGACAGCGTTTTCCGGCGCGCAAAGGGCCCAGCAGCGCAGCAGCGAACGGCTGCAGCGTTCTTCGCACAGCCGATGCAGCTCCTTTTGGATCGCCTCATTCCACGAAGGGAGAGGGCTGAATTCCTGCATGTCCTGCACACAGCGCGCCATGCGCCGCTGCGGATCCAGCGGGATATGCGCCATCTCCCGGATCACTTCTCGCACACAATCGGCGCTGACCGTTGTCTCTTTGTTTCGCTTGGTCCGCACACAGCACAGATCCATCACATCGATCGCCTTGTCGGGGAAATGACCATGGGGCAGATAATAATCGCTCAGCTCCACGAGCGATGGGATCAGGTCCGCGCCCAGCTCCACATCATGATAGCGGCCGTATTCCTCACGGCGCTTCTGCAGGATATCCACGGTGTCCTGCACATCAGGCTCGCGCAGCAGCACGCACTGAAAGCGGCGCTGCAAGGCGCGGTCTCCTTCCATATGCCGCTCATATTCATCCAGCGTGGTGGCGCCGATGCAGCGCAGGGTGCGCCGAGCCAGACAAGGCTTGATCACGCTGGCCACATCGATGCTTCCCTCAGAGCGTCCGGCGCCGATCATCTGATGGATCTCATCGATGAAGAGGATCGCATTGGGATGCGCGCGAAACAGCGCGAGCAGGTTCTTGATCTTCTCTTCGAAATCCCCGCGATAACGCGTCCCGGCCACCAGGGCATTGAGGTCCAGCTCATAGATGAAATGCTGGGCAAGCTGCGGGATCTCTCCTTGTTGGATCCGCACGGCCAATGCCTCGACCAAAGCGCTCTTGCCTACGCCAGGCTCACCGATGAGCAGCGGATTGGCCTTTTCCTTGCGCAAAAGGATCTCCACGAGCATCTCCATCTCCCGCTGCCGGTGCACCAGATCAGGCGCGTCGCTGAAGTTCATGCAGCGCAGCGCTTCCTGCTCATCGAGGACGCGGATGCCCTGTGTCTGCGCTTCTTCCTCCAGATCGACATGATACCGCTTCAGCAGCTCCATGGCCACAGAGGCGGGATGCTTAGGCAGCACGCTGCCCACACAGTCCTCAAAGCTGAGCGTCCCCTGTTTTTCTTCATGCAGTTCATCTGCTTCCGCCAGCATCACATCCACGATCTGGGTCACTTTCTGGCTTTCCTGCTTCTGTTCCTTCATGCCGAAGAGGATGGCGACATCCTCCCTGACCTGAAAATAATAAATGCCCTGGGCAGCCAGCCGCCGTGCGAGCGCCGCCTCTCCCTGCCTGAGCAAGGCCAGCAGCACATGCTCGCTGCCGATATAGTCATTCCCCATCATCTTCGCTTCATTGCCTGCTCTGGCGATCATCGCCTTTTGATTCAGATTCATGATCATTGTCCTATCATCCTCGACTTTCACGCTGGTTCACCTGATAGTATGGACAGCCTGTATCATTCTATGAAAAACCCCCGCCCCAGCAGAACCGCAGTCTGAACCTTGCGTTTCTGTTACTTTATTCCCTCCGTGATTTCCGATATAATGAAATGGAAATGAGGGATGATTATGTATCGTGTGCTCGTCGTGGAAGACAATGATAAGATCCGCCTGGAACTGTGCGATTTTCTCAGCAAGAACGGCTATGCGGCTGACAGCTGCACCAACTTCGAACACATCATGGAAGAGATCAAGGCAAAGCGTCCGGACCTGATCCTGCTCGATCTGGGACTGCCCTTTGTGGACGGTCATTTTATCTGCAAGGAGCTGCGGCGCACCAGCAATGTGCCCATCATCATCGTCACCAGCCGCAATTCGGAAATGGACGAGCTGCTGAGCATGAACCTGGGGGCAGATGACTATGTGACCAAGCCATACAATCTGCAGATCCTGCTTGCCAGGATCTCGCGTGTGCTGCGGCGTGTCTATGAAGCGGCCGACTCCAGCATCATGCGGCTTGGCGAAGTGATCATGGACGTCTCCAAGAGCTCGATCACCTGCCGCGGCAAAAGCGTGGATCTCACCAAGAACGAGCTGCGCATCATGCACTGCCTGTTCCAGAACCGCAATACCATCGTCTCCAGGGAAAAGCTCATGCAGCACATGTGGGACTGCGATGTCTTCGTCGATGACAACACGCTGACCGTGAACATCAACCGTCTGCGCAAGAAGCTGGAATATGTGGGGCTGAGCGATTTCATCGAGACCAGACGGGGACAGGGCTATATCGTCTATGAAAATCAGTGACTTTCTCAGCGACAAGCTGTATGTGCTGCTCACGGCCCTCATCATCTGCCTGCTGCTGACGATGTTCCTGCTCTCTTTGCATATCAGCGCATCGGTGCTGGCGCTGCTCATGATCTTCTATTGGATCCTGCCGATCACCTTCTTGTGCGTGGAATACACCCGCCGCAAGGGCTATTACCAAAGCATCCATGACACGATGAAGACGCTGGATCAGAAATACTTGATCGCGGATGTCATCCGCCAGCCGCATTTTGCGGACGGCCGCGTCTTATATGAGATCATCCACGAGGCCGGCCGGTCGATGCAGGAAAACGTCAAGCGCTACCGCATCGCGGAAAACGAATACAAAGACTACATCGAGATGTGGGTGCATGAGATCAAGACGCCGCTGGCCGCAGCCAAGCTGATCGCAGACAACAACCCCAGCGAAGCGAGCGCATCGATCAGCGAGGAGATCGATCATGTGCAGCGTTTCGTGGAACAGGCGCTGTTCTATGCCCGCAGCGCCAATGTGGAAAATGATTACATCATCAAGGAGCTGTCGCTGGCGCCGATCGTGCACAATGTCGTGCGCAAGCATTCCAGCGATTTCATCTACCGCCGGATCCGCATCGAGCTGGAGGACCTGGAAAAAAGCGTCTACACCGATCAGAAGTGGATCGAGTTCATCCTGGATCAGATCCTGACCAACGCGCTGAATTACACCCCTTCCGACACCGGCGTGATCCGCATCTACACCAGCCAGCAGGAAAATCAGCTCAAGCTGTATATCGCAGACAACGGCATCGGCATCGATCCCAAGGACATCCGGCGCATCTTCCAGAAGGGCTTCACCGGAAACAACCGCCTGCACAATGAAAAGGCGACCGGCATCGGCCTCTATCTATGCCGCAAGCTGTGTGAAAAGCTGTATCTGGACATCGATGTGGAGTCCGTTCTGCATCAGGGAACGACGATGATCATCACGTTCCCGCTTTCCAACCTGCTCCTGCTGAAATGAGGCCCGTCATCTTTCTCGACTTCGACGGGGTATTGCGGCCGTTGCCGCCGCGCGGCCGGCTGTGCACGCCGAAGCAGCTGGCCAGACGCTTTGATGATCTGCGTCTTCTGCGTGTCGATCCTGGCATGTGCACGCTGTATTCCGGGATCGATGCACAGGCGATGTCGCTGCTCGCGCAGCTGTGCAGCGCATTCGACGCCCAGATCGTCCTGACCTCTTCCTGGAGCGCCGTTTATCCGCTGGCCGCTTTTCAGCCGCTCTTTCGCCCCTGGCATCTCACGCAGCGCGTCATCGGCAGCGTCCCCGCAGGCGAAAGCCGCCCTGAGCAGATCCGCGCCTGGCTGCAAGCGCATCCTCGTCCCTGCTGGATATCCCTGGATGATCTGCCCATGGAAGAGCATTTCCCCCAGCACGCCGTCACGACAGCAGGCGTGCTTGATGAGGATGCATATGCCAGGGCATGCGCTTTCCTTCAGCGGCAGCGCTAAACTTACAACTTTGTCAGGCATCTGTCACGCAGTTCGATGTCTCCTCATCTGCCCTTCCGCTATAATAAAGACGAAAACGAAGGGAGGGAGATCCGATGTGGAAGACATTGTTCGCGCATCGCAGCGGGATCTGCATCACCGCGCTGGGCATCCTTGAGGTCGTCGCCCTGTGCGTACCGGGCATCATGTCCAAGGGATTTGCCTATATCCTGCTGTTTGCCTTTCTGGCAACGATGCTGGCCATCAACCTGAACACGCTGCACAATTTTCTGAAGCGCAGACACAAAGGAGGCTATTCGCTATGAGCGTCATACTCAACGTTTCCCAGGTCGAAAAGTATTTCGGCGGCAGCGGCAGTGTCAACCGCGCGCTGGACAACATCAGCTTCACGGTGGAAAAAGGAGAGTTTCTCGGCATCATGGGGCCAAGCGGCTCTGGCAAGAGCACGCTGCTCAACTGCGTGGCAGGCATCGTCTCTGTATCCACCGGTCATATCTTCATCGGTTCCCGCGACATCACGCTGCTCAAGCAGCCGGCGATGTCCGCCTTTCGAAGGAAGCATCTGGGACTGCTGTTCCAGGACCTCAACCTGCTGGAAACGCTGGACGCTTATGAGAACATCGCGCTTTCATTGAGCATGCAGATGTGCGCGCCAAATGAGATCCATCGGCGCATTCTCGCCATCGCGCAGATGATGGGCATCGAGGATCTGCTGTCCCGATACCCCTGGCAGCTCTCCGGCGGCCAGAAGCAGTGTGTCACCTGTGCCCGCGCGCTGGTCAAGTCGCCTGCGCTCATCCTCGCGGACGAACCGACCGGTGCCCTGGATTCCGCCAGCTCCGGCATGCTGATGAGGACGCTGGAAACGATCAATCAACATACACACAACACGATCATGATGGTGACCCATGATCCTTTTTCTGCGTCTTATGCCAAACGCATCCTCTTCATCAAAGACGGACGGATCTTCAATGAACTGATCAGAGGGGATGACAGCCGCAGAGATTTCTTCCAGCGCATCCTGGAGGTCACCACCTTGCTGGGAGGAGATGTCGTCAGTGGTTATTAGGCTCGCGCTGCGCAACGTCCGTCATTTTTCCCGCGATTATCTGATCTACTTTCTGACGCTGACCATCGCGGTCTCTTTGTTTTACTGCTTCAATGCCAGCGGATCGATGAGCCTGCTGGCAGGTGCAGAGGATCTGCCGGATACCGTTCCGGACATCCTGGACAATCTCTCCCTGATCATGGGCAGGCTGTCCATCCTGAACGCCTTCATCCTCGGCTTCCTCGTCCTGTATGCCAACCAGTTCCTGATCACGCGGCGGCGTCAGGAATTCGGTACGTATCATGTCCTGGGCATGAAGCGCAGCAGCATGTCCGTCATCCTCATCCTCGAGACGATGATCATCGGCGCGCTCTCCCTGATCATGGGCATCCTGCTGGGCATCTTGCTTTCCCAGCTGGTCTGTACGTTTACGGCCTCGCTGTTCGTCGTGCATGTCCGCTACCATTTTGTCTTTTCCCCGCATGCTCTGCTCATCACGCTGATCTCCTTTACGACGATCTCGCTCATCACCGTCATCTTCAACACGCTGATCCTCTCGCAGAGCCGGCTCACCACGCTGCTCTACGGCGCGCAGCACATCCCCCGCTTTGCGTTCAACCGGCTGCGCAGCGCCCTGCTCATCTTGTTTGCTGCGCTGATGATGCTGGCCGGCGGATGGGCGCTGATGCTGAGCGCGGACACGCTGTTGAGCCAGCGCATGGCTTTGGCTGCCTTCCTGATGATAGCTGGCACGCTGCTGTTCTTCCTGGCCATCTCCGCCTTGCTCTCCGTATTCTTCCGCCGCAGCCGCATATTTTGTTACCGGGCGCTGAACTGCTTCATCCTGCGCCAGATCACGCTGCGCCTGCACACCGGATATTTATCGGTGAGCATCATCTGCATCATGCTCTTCCTGAGCATCACCACCATGACTGCCGGACTGAGCGTGAACAATACGCTGAACAGCGAGATCGGCAGCCTGACCCCATACAGCTTCTCTTTGATCCATCCCTATACGCTCATGGGTGAGCGGGATGCGTTCAGCTACCGCCGCTTTGAACAAGAGATCCGCAAGCTGCAGCTGCCAGACGACAAGATCCTGTATCAGCGTTTCTTCCATACCTTTGCCAGCGAATTCACTTATCCCCGGCTCTGTGACCTCATGGAAATGATGGACATCGATGTGCCGCTGGATCTGCGGATGCTGGATGCGCCGCTGGAGATCATGCCGCTCTCTGACTATAATCAGCTGCGCGCTGACCATGGCATGACCAAGCTGGACCTGCAGCCGGGAAATGCCATCCTCTGCGCCAGCAACTCCCGATTCTCTTCGCTCATGAGCGAGCTGGCCATGCATCAGCCACACATCATGGTCTTCGGCCATACGATGCAGATGCTCCCCAACGCGCAGGCGGCACTGCGTCCGAGCACCGCTTCCTTTGCCAGAGACAGCGACGCTGCCTTCCTCGTCATCTCTGACGTGCTGATCCCGGCCGATGCCGAGAATTTCTGCGACTACTGGAATGTCCAGCTCAAGGCCTATGTCTCGACACAGCACTTCTCCAAGATCGTGGATGATGCGCTGTGGAAAGATGGCCGATATCAGCTGACCATGCAGGGCGCATATACCGAAAACAGCGATCAGGTTCATGAGAACAGCGTGGGCACTTCGGTCATCTATACTTATCTCGGCCTGTATACCGGCATCATCCTGCTGATCGCCTCCTCGGTCGTCATCTCGCTGCAGCAGCTGTCCATGAACCAGAACACCCGCTCGTCTTATCAGATCCTGCGGCGCATGGGGGCCGGCGAGGAGATGATGCGCCATGCCGTCCTCCTTCAGAACCTGACCTGCTTCATCCTCCCGCTCAGCCTGGCCGTCATCCACAGCGTGTTCGGGATCATCTTCATCCACAGCATCGTCTCCCAGCTGGGAAGAGGCCATATCTTCATCTCTACCATTGAGGCGTTCGGCATCTTCCTGCTGATCTATCTGCTCTATTTCTTCATCACCTACATCGGCAGCCGCAGCATGATGGAAAACCGCTGAAAAAAGGGAAGGTCCCACACTCTGGGCCTTCCCTTCTTGCTTATTCTTCGCTTAACGGGCAGAAATACTGCAGCGCCTGGCACCCTCGGCCCGTATGCACGCCGACCACGCTCACCAGCTTGATGACATTGACCTGCACGCCTTCGATGGCCGCCTCGATCTTCCGCCGGTATACCTCAGCGGCTTCCGGCGCATCTGCATGGGCGACCGTCACGGAATAGCGCCGGTCCACGCCGGCCTGCTTCATCCGCTCGATCACCGTATCCATCGCCTTTGACATCGTCCGCACCTTGCCGGCTACGTCGATCTTTCCTTTGGTATGTTCATTGATCTGCAGGATCGGCTTGATCTTGAGCAATCCGCCAAGCGTCGCTGCTAACGGCGTCAGCCGCCCTCCTCGCTTGAGGTGCTGCAGATCGTCGGGGAGAAGCAGCGTATCGGTCGTATGCACGACCTCTTCGCAGACGTGCTTGACTTCTTCCACGCTCTTGCCCCTTTCCATCAGCCGCTTGGCCAGCCTGATCAGATATCCCTGGACCACTGCCGTCACATGGCAGTCCACATAGTCAAAGACAAGGCCCTGCTGCTTCGCGACCATCTCCATGGCATGGACCGTTCCGGAAAGGCCGCTGCAGATCGGGACGGCGAAGATGCGCTCATACCCTTCTGCTTTCAGCTGTTCAAACAGCTCCTCGATCTTTCCCACCGAAGGCAGCGAGGTGCTCAGCATCGCACCCTCGCGCATCCGCTCATAGACCTCATCGATGGTGATGTCGACCGAATCTGAATAGCTCTGCTCTCCGCAGCTGATCTGCAGAGGCACGCTGTAGATCCCTTCTCTGCTCAGCACTTCCATGCTTTCGCCAGTTCCGCTGTCTGTTACAAATGCTGTTTTCATCATACGCCCTTCTTTCCTGTTATTCGATTCCTTCCGGCTTTCTGATATACTGGACGGCCACGACGCCCATTCCCGTGTGAGAGGCGATGACCGGGCAGATGGAACTGCGGTGGATCTGCACGCCGGGGAATCTTTCTTCCAGCAGATGCATCATCTGCTGTGCGCCTTCCTCCGCCTCGCTGTCCAGCACCGTCAGTTCATACGTCTTCGGATCAAATCCTTCATCCTGCGCAACATCCGCCATGCGGCTGAGCGCGCGGGACATCGTCCGCACTTTTTCAAGCACATCGACACGTCCTGCAGTGCCGGGGTTGAGCTGCAAGAGCGGCTTGATCTTCAGCATGCTGCCCAGCGTCGCTGCTAACGGCGTCAGCCGTCCGCCCCGCTTGAGGTGATGCAGATCATCCGGGACGAGCAGGGAATTGGAATGCTCCACGCAAGCCTTCAGGCGGCGTTCGATTTCCGCCGGCTCCACGCCCTGCTGGGCAAGCTGATGCGCACAGAGCGCCAGATAACCCTGGATATTTACGGTAGTATAAGGGTCGATGAGCGTCAGTGACATTTCCGCGCGATGCGCAGCTGCCTGGATCATCTCCGCAGTAGAAGAAATACCCGAAGTCAGCGGCACAGCGATCACATGATCGACCTGCTCCTGCTTCAGCTCCTCGAACAATGCCTCTACTTTTCCCACCGGAGGCATAGAAGTCGTCGGCATCTCGCCGCGCTTGAGACGCGCATACAATTCAGAAACCGTGAGGTCCACGCCATCCAGGAATTCCTCATCGCCGCATTTTACCTGCAGCGGAAGATAATACAGACCAAGCGCTCTCGCCTGCTTCATCGTCCATCCGGTTCCGCTGTCTGTCACAACTGCTATTTTCATCGGTAGTCTCCTTTCGACTGTCTGTTTCCACATCCCCGCAGCACCTGCAGGTTTAGTTTCATTATACCAGATTTGCATACGGGTGAAAAGCGACAAGTCATACCGAAAGCCATTTCACGCCGGATCTGACAAATTTGCGCCATGTCCGCTTTTATATTATAATTTTAGCGGTGATAATATGTACCGAATCAAAGAAGATCATGAAGAACAGATGGAAATCAAAAAGAGCCGCTTCATCACTTATCTGCACCGCACAGAGAGCGAGGCGGACGCAAAGGCGTTCCTGACGGCCATCCGGCGTCTGCATCCGGACGCTACGCATCACTGCTATGCTTTCATCATCGGCGAGCACAATGAGATCAAACGCAGCAACGATGACGGCGAGCCTGCCGGCACCGCCGGCGTCCCGATGCTGGAATGCCTTGACCGCAATCACATGCAGGATATCATCGCCATCACCGTCCGCTATTTCGGCGGCATCAAGCTTGGTGCAGGCGGCTTGATCCGCGCGTATTCCAAAAGCGTATCCCACGCGCTGTCCACCGCGCAGATCACCAAGAAGCAGTGGATGGAGAAATACGAGATCCGCTTCAGCTATGACCTGATCGGGCGCATCGACTATTACTTCCGTGAGCATTGCCTGGAGATCCTCGATAAAGCATATGACGAAGAGGTCTGTTACACCTACCTCTGCGATCATGATAATTCCGCTGATTTCCAAGAACTCAGCAACGGCAAGTTCCTTCCGCGGTTCATCGAGCGCACGCTGATCGAAGTCCCAGTAACGATAAAAGAGCAGTAGATCACAATGATATGATGATCTACCGCTCTTTTTTAATCTTCATCTTCGTCGTCAAAATCTTCTTCCGCGTCATCTTCCGGGATCAGATCATCCAGTTCATTGCATCTGCGCTCTGCCAGCGTATAATATAATTCCCGCTTGGTGATGCATTCCGTCACAGTCTGATAAAACGCCTTCGCATCCTCATACTCTTTCAGCCGGTCGAGCTGCAGAGCGATCAGATAGAGAACCGTTCCCAGCGCAAAGCCAGAATATACTTTATCGTTGACCGCATCTTCCATTTCAGATGCCAGATCGGTGCGTCCTTCCGCGATGACCTCATACGCCCACTCATTGTATTGAATAAACGGTTCATCCTCCGTTTCCCGAATGGCCGCCAATAATTCCTTTGCATATGCATAATCTTTGTGATTCAGGAAATAATGATAGTACAGCTCAAACAGCCGCTTCTCCTCCTTCCCGCCGTAATACTCCAGCATCTGATTCAGCTCACTCTTCAGCCGTTCTGTCTCATTCATGGAACGAAGCGCATTGAGCCGATACAGATCACAGGTAAACTCACCGATTCCCTTACGAAGCGAGGGCTGTTCACACATGACCAGGATCTGGTCATACTTCTTGTTCTCGATTGCTTTGTTCAGCTTAGAAAGCCTGATGTATTTCTGCAGAAAATAAAACAATCCCCCGCCGATACACACGATGGCGATCACATAAATCATCAACATATTTGCATCCATAGTATTCCCGCCTTTACATATTAGACATTATATAGAATTCCGACAAAAAAAGCAAACCGGAAATCGTAGATTTCCGGTTTGCCCTAAGCTGCCTTCTGCAGGCAGTTTCTTGATAGTCAGTGAGAGAGTATAAGTCGTCCTGATTACGCCAGGATATCCCAAGGTACCGGAACCAGCGGAGTGTATCCACCAGCCTGATACCAGATACCGAATGCACAACCAACGATACCAATAACGAGCAACAGAACGATCAGCTTGATCGGAGTGAAGCCCTTCTTGATGATCAGGAAGTAGCACATCAGGGTCATCAGTAATGGCAATAACAGAGGCAGGATCTTATTCAGGTAGTCCTGAATAACGATCGTACTTTCACCATTCGGGATAGAGATAGCCAGAGAAGTTCCGCCGCCATAGTTAGCGATCAGAGCACCGATTACGAATACACCCAGGACAGATGCAGCGTGAGTGATCTCATTTGCGTGAGCAGTCATCATCGTTACGGCCTTTGTACCCATGTTGTAAGACCAGTACATCAGACCATAGCGCAGCGCCATTTCAACACCAAACGCGATGATGAAGTACAGGATCGGACCGATCCAGCTGCGGTCCATTGCCATCTGAGCAGTCATACCAGCAACGATCGGAATCAGGGTCATCCAGAACAGGGCATCACCGATACCGCCTAACGGAGCGGCAACAGAGATACGTACGGAACGGATCGTCTGAATGTCCATCTTCTGCTGTTCCATGGACAGCACCATACCCATTACGAATGTAACGGCGAATGGGTGCGTGTTCAGGAAGTCCAGGTTGTGTGTCATAGAAGCCGCGAGGTCTTCCTTATTTGTGTGGATCTTCTGCAGACCCGGAAGCATGGACCACAGCCATCCTACGGACTGCATGCGCTCATAGTTGAAGCAAGCCTGCAGCTGGCAGGAACGCCATACCATCTTATTCAGCGTTTTGTTATCCAGTCTCGGAGCAGGAGTTAAATCCTTGTAATGCAGCATATCGTTACTAGATGCCATCACTCATACCTCCTTCTGCGTTTTTAGCAATTGAATTGATTCTGAAGTCCAGCAGCATGAAGGCAATACCTACAAATGCGACCAGAACCAGGGCTGCAGATGCAGTAGCTTCTACGCCGCCGAACAGCTGAACGAGTGCGAAACCAGCCAGCAGCCAGCCCCACATGTCACCAGCCATCATGATCTTCATCAGGATGGAGAAACCGACGAAACGCATCATCGCACCAGCTGCACCAAGACCAGCCATGAACCATGTAGCGCTGTCAGCGAATGCCTGCAGGGAACCAGCAGCTGCAGTACCGCCAGCGTATGCAACGATAGCGATAACAGCGAACAGAGCGCCCAGGATAAGCATATGGATGTTCAGGCAGGCAGTAACTCCTCTCGGGTTAGCCTCTGCAGCTGCCTTGTCAGCCTTTGCATTCAGCGTAGATGCGAAGGTGAATACCAATGTTACAATGTACTGACCGAATGTAGCAAAGATCATGCAGGCACCCAGAGCGGCGTCTACGGTCATGTTCGCCTTAACGGCAAAGATCATGGCTACGATTCCACCAAGTACGGCGTTCGGCGGCTGAGCGCCTCCGATCGGCATGTTACCGACCATCATCAGTTCGTAGGTACCACCGACAACCAGTCCGGTTTCCGGGGAACCAAGGATCAGGCCGATGATCGGGCAGGCGATCATCGGACGATAGATTAATTCTGTTAAAGAGAACTGGTCAATGGCGAAGATGAATGTGACAATGGCCAGTAAAACAACTTCAACAATACTAAAGCTTCCCATGTTTTTCTCCTTTCACAAGTTAAGCAGGAATAAAAACTTATCCCTTTCTTTTGAGCGCGCTGTTTACTTCCACAGCTTGCTCAGATCTTCAACACCTGTCTGCGGCACACGCTGAATTTCCAGCTCTACGCCCAGGTCCTGAAGCTTTTTGAAAGTAGCGACATCGTTGTCATCCACTGCAACAGAAGTAGCGACCTGACGCTTGCCTTCTGCCATGTGCATGTTACCGATGTTGACTTTCTTGATCGGCACGCCGCCTTCAACCAGGCGCAGCACATCCTGCGGGTTCTCGCAGATGATGAAGATCTTCTGCTGAGGGCTTGCCTTGCTGATGATCTGACAAGTCTTCTCAATAGAGAAGTAACGTGTCTGTGCATATGACGGAGCGGCCATGTTCATCAGTCCCTGACGGAACTGGTCATTGGCTACTGCATCATTTGCAACCAGCAGCAGGTTTGCACCCAGAACACCACACCACTGTGTAGCGACCTGTCCGTGAATCAGACGTGCGTCAATTCGAGTCAATAAAATATTTGGCATTATTCTCTCTCCCTTCTACCTCGAAATAATGAACCAAACAAGAGGTTTTCTGATCACCTTTCAGACGCCGTGACAAGAAAACCCTTTCATTTGCTCGGTTTCATTCTATGTGAATAGATACTTTTTTTCTTTACACTTTTTAAAAATTGATTTGTACTTTTTAGTAAATTTGCATGATATTTGACACTCTGCGACAAGGATATTCAATTTTTTCCATATTTTTATCAATTTTATCCAGTTTTATAATGGGCATTTTCTCCAATTGCGGACAATTATGTGATTATCTTGTTTTTTTCATTGAACTCCCCTCCTTTATTTTTACAGCCGGCTGTCTCACTTTTTTCTTCAAATTCATCCCTGTTATGCATTATAATAGAATGCATAAGAGAAAACAGTCTGTTACTGTCGGCACTGAATCATTCGAGGTGAATCACATGTTAAATCGAACAACCAGTTTTCTTTTCAGCAAATACGGCGAAGTATTCAGGAATCCGCCTGAATCCGACTCACGTCCGCCCAAGAATTTCAAACTGAATGTTGTCCGCCTTCGCGACAAGCAGATTCATCATTTCATGCATTACGACAAACCAGTCTACCTTCGGGCGCTCAGCGGGATCATCATGCTGATCGTCGCCAAGCGCAATGATCCTTATCATTATGAGCGCTTTGTCATCCACCGGGTCATCAAGCTGCGCCCGGATACACTGTTCAACTGCATTCCGATCTCACAGAACGCAAAATATGAGATCAGTTTTCCCATCGACAGCAAATACGAAGAAGTAAAGATCCCAGACGACCTGCCGATCGTCTATGAACGGCTGATCCCCAAGATCAATATTCAGGAGATCCTGAGCTGTTATTATCAAGTGCGCAATGCCAATTACAGCTTTCCTGGCGAAAAGCACAACTATTATGAGCTGACCTATATCGATAATGGCTCGCTGACGACCACGGTAGACGGAGAAGAATACGAGTTGAACAAACTGGATCTGATCATCTACGGTCCCGGCCAATTTCACACCCAGAGCACTGGACCGTCCAACTCCTGCAGCTATCTGACGGTCATGTTCGAAATGGACTGCGAGAATCCTTATTTGTTGACCAATCGCGTATACCAGGCGCATAAGGAGATCTACGCGGCGCTGAACAACTTTATCAAAGTGAGCAACCTGGAGCATATGTATGATGATGAGCTGATGCTGTGTTACCTTAAGGAGATCATCGTGCTCATCCTGCAGTTCGACTTCAACGAGGATACGCCTGTGACCAGTTCGCCTATGCAGGAGCGTTTTGAAAGCGAACTGCTCAACGAGATCGTGCAA
>UQPV01000021.1 GCA_900543035.1 uncultured Solobacterium sp. | reverse complement strand
GGTGAGAGCGGAGTGGACACACCTGTACTCATACCGAACACAGAAGTTAAGCACTCCAGCGGCGAAAATAGTTGGGCAAGCCCCTGCGAAGACAGCACGCTGCCAGGTCTTTATCGGAGATCATATGATCTCCTTTTTCTTTGCTTTCTGGTAGATTGGGCAAACGCATTGCCGTTATGTCCGCTTTTGTGGCGACATTTTTGGTGACATTTTGTCCTTTTTTCAGTTGACATCTCGCTAGCCTTGCTATATGATAGTGAAGCAAGCGTAAAAACGTCGGTCCCGCATGGGACTTAAATTTATGCTTCAAGATGACACACCCGGAAATGTGTGTTAGAAACCCGATCGAAAGGAGGATATTATGCCAACAATTAACCAGTTAATTCGCAAAGGTCGTCAGGACAGTGTGAAGCTTTCAAAATCACCTGCATTGAACAGAGGTTACAACTCTCTGAAGAGCCGCCCGACCAATCTGAGCTCACCGCAGAAGCGTGGTGTGTGCACCCGTGTCGGTACGATGACGCCGAAGAAGCCGAACTCAGCGCTTCGTAAGTATGCCCGTGTTCGTCTGAGCAACGGAATGGAAGTTACCGCTTATATTCCGGGCGTTGGACACAACCTGCAGGAGCACAGTGTCGTCATGATCCGCGGCGGACGTGTAAAGGATCTGCCAGGTGTGCGTTATCACATCATCCGTGGAACCCTCGACTGCGCCGGTGTTGCAAACCGTAACCAGAGCCGTTCTCTGTACGGTGCGAAGAAGCCGAAAGCAGCTAAGAAATAAATCAATTGTGAAAGGAGGAAATTAGCATGCCAAGAAAAGGACATATCGCAAAGCGTGACGTGTTGGTCGACCCGATCTACAACTCCAAGTTAGTTACTCGTTTAATTAACAAGATCATGATTGATGGAAAAAGAGGAGTTGCACAGAAGATCCTGTACAACGCGTTTGATATCGTTGAAGTGAAGACCGGTGAAAAGCCGATGGAAGTGTTTGAAAAAGCACTGGAAAACGTAATGCCGCTGCTCGAGCTGAAGGCTCGCCGTGTCGGCGGTGCGAACTATCAGGTGCCGGTGGAAGTTTCCGCTGAGAGAAGACTGACGCTGGGACTGAGATGGATCGTCAACTATGCGCGTCTGAGAGGCGAAAAGACGATGGAACAGCGCCTTGCTGCTGAGATCATCGATGCCGCTAACGGAACTGGCTCATCTGTAAAGAAACGTGAAGACACGCACAAGATGGCTGAGGCCAACAAGGCGTTCGCACATTACCGCTGGTAAGAAAGGAGTTCATCATGCCAAGAGAATATTCACTTGAGAAAACTCGCAATATTGGTATCATGGCTCACATCGATGCCGGTAAGACGACGACGACAGAGCGTATCCTGTACTACACCGGTGTCAACCACAAGATGGGTGAGACGCACGATGGTGCTTCCACCATGGACTGGATGGCACAGGAGCAGGAACGCGGTATCACGATCACTTCCGCTGCCACGACGGCACACTGGAAGGGTCACCGCATCAACATCATCGATACACCAGGACACGTCGACTTCACCGTTGAGGTCGAGCGTTCCCTGCGCGTACTGGATGGCGCCGTGACCGTTCTGGACGCAAAAGCTGGCGTTGAGCCGCAGACCGAGACCGTATGGCGTCAGGCGACGACTTACGGTGTTCCCCGTATCGTATTCTGCAACAAGATGGATGCGACCGGTGCAGACTTCCTGATGTCCTGCCGTACGATCGTTGATCGTCTGGGCGCAAAGTCCTGCCCGATCCAGCTGCCGATCGGTGCGGAATCCACCTTCACCGGAATCGTTGACATCATTGAGAGAAAGGCCGAGATCTATACGAACGATCTGGGTACGGACATCAAGATCGAAGAAGTTCCGGAAGATCTGAAGGATCTGTGCGAAGAGTACCGTCAGAAGCTGATCGAGTACCTTGCAGATTACGATGAAGACTTCATGATGATGGTCCTGGAAGGCGAAGAACCTTCTGTTGAAGAGATCAAGCGCGTGCTGCGCATCGCAGTCTGCGCCGGTGACTTCTTCCCGGTTCTGTGCGGATCTGCGTACAAGAACAAGGGCGTGCAGATGGTGCTGGATGCCGTTGTGGACTATCTGCCTTCCCCGCTGGATATCCCGTCCATCAAGGGAACGCTGGAAGATGGCACTGAGGCAGAGCGTCACGCTTCTGACGAAGAGCCGTTCTCCGCACTGGCATTCAAGATCATGAGCGATCCGTTCATCGGTAAGCTGACTTACTTCCGTGTGTACTCTGGTACCGCGAAGGCAGGAAGCTACGTGCTGAACTCCACGAAGAACAAGAAAGAGCGTTTCGGCCGTCTGGTGCAGATGCATGCCAACTCCCGTAAGGAGATCGAGCAGGTATATGCCGGCGATATCGCCGCTGCCGTCGGTTTAAAAGCCACGACGACAGGTGATACGCTGTGTGATGAGGCAAACCCGATCGTTCTGGAATCCATGGAATTCCCGGAACCGGTGATCGAGCTGTCTCTGGAGCCGAAGACAAAGGCTGACCAGGACAAGATGGGTCTGGCGCTGGCTAAGCTGGCTGAAGAAGACCCGACGTTCAAGACATACACGAACCAGGAGACCGGACAGACGATCATCGCTGGTGTCGGTGAGCTGCACCTGGATATCATCGTCGACCGTCTGCGCCGTGAATTCAAGGTAGAGGCCAAGGTCGGTGCGCCGCAGGTCGCTTACCGCGAAACGATCCGTCAGGAAGCTGAGTGCGAAGGTAAGTACATCAGACAGTCTGGTGGACGCGGTCAGTATGGTCACGTATGGATCCGTTTTGAACCGAATGAAGAAGGCAAGGGCTTCGAGTTCGTTGACGCCACTGTCGGCGGCAGCGTGCCTCGCGAATACATCAAGCCGACGCAGGAAGGTCTGGAAGATGCACTGGAAAAGGGCATGATCGCCGGTTATCCGGTCATCGATATCAAGGCCACCCTGTTTGACGGTTCCTACCATGATGTCGACTCCAGTGAAATGGCGTATAAGATCGCTGCTTCCATGGCGCTGAAGGAAGCCGGAAAGAAATGTAAGCCGGTCATCCTCGAGCCGATCATGAACGTAGAGATCACCGCTCCGAATGAATATCTGGGTTCCGTAATGGGTGATGTCAGCTCCCGCCGCGGTCAGATCACTGATCAGGAAGAGCGTGGCAATGCCATCATCGTTCGTGCCATGATTCCGCTGTCAGAAATGTTCGGATATGTTACCGACCTGCGTTCTTTCACACAGGGCCGCGGCAACTATTCTATGAAATTCGACCACTACAGCGAAGTACCTAAGTCTATCGCTGAAAAGATCATTAAAAACAACAGTTCTGAAGACTAAAAAAAGACAGAATCATGTTGCTTTTATAAATTGTTTGAATTAGAATATATTTGACGATTATTTAGGAGGAAAGACTAAAATGGCTAAAGAAAAATTTGACAGATCGAAAACGCATGTGAATATCGGTACCATCGGTCACGTCGACCATGGTAAGACTACGCTGACGGCTGCAATCACTCACGTCCTGGCTAAGCGCGGTGAAGCGAAGGCAATGGACTATGACATGATCGACGGTGCGCCGGAAGAAAAAGAACGTGGTATTACCATCAATACCGCACACGTAGAATATCAGACTGAAAAGCGCCACTATGCGCACGTTGACTGCCCGGGGCACGCTGACTATGTAAAGAACATGATCACTGGTGCTGCGCAGATGGACGGTGCGATCCTGGTCGTTGCCGCTTCTGACGGTCCGATGCCGCAGACTCGTGAGCACATCCTGCTCGCTCGTCAGGTAGGTGTACCGTACATCGTCGTATTCCTGAACAAGTGCGACATGGTTGATGACGAAGAGCTGATCGACCTGGTTGAAATGGAAGTTCGTGAACTGCTGAACGAGTATGGCTTTGATGGCGACAACGCTCCGGTCATCCGCGGTTCTGCCCTGAAGGCGCTGGAAGGCGACCCGAAGTGGGAAGGTGCCATCGACGAACTGATGGCTGCAGTAGACGAATACATCCCTGATCCGACTCGTGAAACGGACAAGCCGTTCCTGATGTCTGTCGAGGACGTTATGACGATCACTGGACGTGGTACGGTTGCTACCGGCCGTGTTGAGCGTGGTGTTGTCAAGATGGGTGAAGAAGTCGAAATCGTTGGTATCCACGAAACACGTAAGACGGTCATCACCGGTCTGGAAATGTTCCGTAAGCAGCTGGACTTCG
This sequence comes from uncultured Solobacterium sp., assembly GCA_900543035.1. GTDB lineage: Bacteria > Bacillota_I > Bacilli_A > Erysipelotrichales > Erysipelotrichaceae > Merdibacter > Merdibacter merdipullorum. Next base: position 37,276 of record UQPV01000021.1, on the reverse strand, counting down.
CAGAAGCCGGCGACAACATCGGTGCACTGCTGCGTGGTGTAAACCGTGATGAGATCCAGCGTGGACAGGTACTGGCCAAGGTTGGTTCTGTACACCCGCACACAAAGTTCAAGGCGCAGGTTTACGTCCTGAGCAAGGAAGAGGGAGGCCGTCACACGCCGTTCGTTTCCAACTACCGTCCGCAGTTCTACTTCCGTACGACTGACGTAACTGGTGTCATCACGCTGCCGGAAGGCACTGACATGGTTATGCCGGGCGACAACGTAGAAATGACCGTTGAGCTGATCGCGCCGATCGCCATCGAAAACGGAACGAAGTTCTCTATCCGTGAAGGTGGACGTACTGTAGGTGCCGGAAACGTTACCGAGATCATCGAGTAATCAACACAAGATACAGGCAGATATGGGGTTCCATACCTGCCTTTTTTCATGAATGGAGGATAAGATGAACGATACGATACGTCTTTATCATGGAACGGATATGCCGCTTGTGGGGTTTGGCTTGTACCGCATCGACGATCAGCGGACGATGGATGAGACGATCCGCTGCGCTTATGACAGCGGCTACCGCTTGTTCGACACCGCGCAGATGTATGGCAATGAGGCGCTGCTGGGGAATGCGCTGCGCCATTGCGGGATCCCACGGGATGAGGTGTTTCTGACCACCAAGATCGATCCGAGGAACATGGCCCCTCACGCTTTGCGTGAAAGTCTGCTGGACAGCCTGCACAGGCTGCAGAGCGATCATGTGGATCTGCTGCTGATCCACTGGCCGGGACAGTCGCCTGAACGGCTGCGCGCGTGCTGGGCGCAGATGAGTGCACTGCAGGCGGAAGGCAAGGCGCGGGAGATCGGTCTGTGCAACGCGGTGGCGCATCATCTGGACTGGCTTGCGGATGCTCCAGCAAAGCCGGCCGTCAACCAGATCGAAGTCAACCTGCACAATGTCCAAGCGCGGCTTTGCCGCCTTTGCGCTGAACGAGGCATCCAGGTACAGGCCTGGGCGCCGCTTGGACGCGGAGACTTCTCTGATCCATACGTTCAGCAGCTGGCAGCGAAATACGGCTGTACGCCGGCGCAGATCGTGCTGCAGTGGCATCTTCAGCAAGGCATCGCGGTCATCCCGAAGTCTTCGCATCCGGAACGGATCCGCTCCAATATCGATCTTGGTCATCTGGTCCTTGATCCTGAGGAGATCCGCAGGCTGAATGCCCGGGACGAATACAAAGACACCAGCCATAATCCCTATACGTATGACTATGAAAAAGCAGGAGACTGATCGCTCCTGCCTTTTTTCAGCATGTCTGGCTCTTGTATTTGCCGTATGCCTTTTCCAGTTTGGATTTGGTTTCGTATTCGACCTTCATCCACTCATTCTGCACCATCATGTCATAAGTATCGTGCTGAAGCGTGGAGACGGCGTCATAGGCGCTCTTGACATCATCTACGATGTCGCTGCTTGCCTCACAGCCGAACGTGTGCAGCAGGTCTGCCATATGCCGGCAGGCCAGCAGGGCATTCATTGCGATATCTTTTTCTTCCATCAGCGGCTCGCCTCCTTCAGGATCTTCTTGAATGTCTCAAACTGTTCGCTGAATCCATCGCTGATGCATTGCATGGACTGCTTCAGCGTCTTGTCCTTGACTGCATCGAGGTCGTCTGCGATCTCGGCGTTGTAGGCGCTGAACTGATTCAGCACATCGCTGATATAAAGCACGTCCTTCGGTGTCAGCTTGATCTTGCTGCTCACATGATCACTCCTTTCATCTGTAGCGTGGACGATGACAGCTGTTTTTATTCAGTATACAATATGGGAAAAATGTCTGTAATCATTTTCCAGGGAAGCGTATTCATGTGATATTGTTTTACAATGACGCACAATTATGTTATAATTCACAAGCTTAATGCACAAAAAAGGAGGTTGCTATGGAGACAAAGAAGATTCTTTGGTATAACCTGGCCTTTATGGCTTTCTCCACCGTATGGGGTTTCGGTAACGTGCTGAACGGTTTCGTTTACTTCAACGGTCTTCAGGTTATCTTCAGCTGGGTCCTGATGTTCGCGCTGTACTTCGTGCCTTACGCACTGATGGTCGGTGAGCTCGGATCTGCGTTCAAGGACTCCGGAGGAGGAGTCAGTTCCTGGATCCACGAGACGATCGGATCCAAAAGCGCCTACTATGCCGGTTGGACTTACTGGGCATGTCACATCACGTATATCGCCAGCAAGGCCAGCGGTGGTCTGAAAGCATTATCTCAGGCGACTAGCTGGGCATTCATGCCGAGCGGCCAGGACTGGTATGACGGTCTGGATACAGTGGTCGTTCAGGCACTGACCATGGTCGTGTTCCTGTTCTTCTGCTGGATCGCCAGCCGCGGTCTGAACCCGTTGAAAAAGCTGACTACGCTGGCTGGAACATCGATGTTCATCATGTCTATCCTGTATATCATCATGATGTTCGCCGCGCCGATCATCAATCCGGGCGGCGGTTTCCAGTCTCTTGATTTCAGCTGGGAGAACATCATCCCGCAGTTTAATGTAAATTACTTCACTTCATTGGGTATCCTCGTCTTCGCCGTCGGCGGATGTGAGAAGATCTCTCCTTATGTCAATAAGGTAAAAGATCCGGCCAAGGGATTCCCGAAGGGCATGATCGCCCTGGCCATCATGGTCATGGTCTGCGCGATCCTGGGCACCATTGCTATGGGCATGATGTTCAATGTGGAAGAAGTCATGGCAAATCAGGACGCTTACATTTCTAACGGTGCGTACTGGGCATTTGAAAAGCTCGGCGCATACTATGGTATCGGTGATTCGCTCAAGATCATCTACTCTATCTGCAATGCCATCGGTCAGTTCTCTACGCTTGTTCTGAGCATCGATGCGCCGCTGCGCATGCTGCTGGACAACGAGCAGGCTCGTGAGTTTATCCCGAAGGGACTGCTGAAGAAGAACAAATACGACGCATATATCAACGGTATCTGGATGGTCGTCATCCTGTCTGGTGCGATCATCGTCGTTCAGGCATTCGGCGATAGCGCTGCCGGCATCCTGAAGCAGCTGACCGACCTGAACTCGGTATGCATGCCGCTGCGTTATCTGTGGGTATTTGCCGCATACATCGCTCTGCGTAAGGCTGGCGACAAGTTCCATGCAGAATATCGATTCACCAAGAATCAGAAGATCGCGCTGATCGCGGGATGCTGGTGCTTCTTCGTTACCGCTGCATGCTGCTTGCTGAAGATGTATTCAGACAACCCGCTGACTGTTGCCCTGAATGTCATCACGCCGATCGTGCTGACGCTGCTGGGTCTGATCCTTCCGGTCATCAAGAAGAATCAGGACGCCAAGGCACAGGCGAACTAATGTCAGAAAGCTCTGCTTTGGCAGGGCTTTTTTGTGTGCGCAGCGGGAAAGGAAGATGCGGCCGTTTTGATTAACCTTTCCCGGGAAATATGCTATACTGATGGCGTTGCAGTGAAAACGGAGGTAATTATGATGTATAAACAAGTATCTGAGGAACTCTTGTCATTGATCCAGCAAAGCCCGAGCTGCTTTCATGCGGTCCGCACGATCAGCGCTCTGCTGGAAGAAGCAGGTTATACACAATTGAACGAATGCGACAGCTGGAAGCTGGAAAAGGGCGGAAAGTATTACACGACCCGCAATGGCTCCAGCGTGATCGCGTTTGCCATCGGTGAGGAACTGGATGATTATCATTTCCAGCTGACGTCCTCGCACAGCGATTCGCCGACCTTCAAGGTCAAGGAACGCGCTGAACTGAAAGGCAAAGGCGGATATCTGCAGCTGAATACCGAAGGGTATGGCGGCATGCTCTGCGCGACCTGGATGGACCGTCCGCTTTCCATCGCCGGCCGTGTGCTCGTCAGAGAAGGAAATGCGCTCGTCAGCAAGCTGCTTTCCTTTGACCGCGATCTCGTGCTCATCCCGAATGTGGCCATCCACATGAACCGGGAAGTGAACAACGGGCTGAAATACAACAACCAAGTGGATATGCTGCCGCTGTTCTCAGCCGGTGAATGCGAGGAAGGCGATTTCCGCCGGCTCATCGCACAGGAGCTCGGCTGTGAAGAAAACGATATCTTCGGCATGGACCTGTATCTGATCAATCGCATGGCGCCTTCTGTCTGGGGCGCAAAGGAAGAGTTCATCTCTTCGCCGAAGCTGGATGATCTGCAGTGCGCGTTCACGTCGCTGAAGGCGATGCTCGCCGGAAACAACGCGCATGCGGTGAATGTCTATGCCTGCTTCGACAACGAAGAAGTTGGATCAGGGACCAAGCAGGGCGCATTGTCTACTTTCCTGAGCGATGTGCTCAGCCGCATCAGCGAAAACCTGGGGTATTCCCGCGAGGATCATTTCCGCGCCATTGCCAAGAGCTTCATGGTGTCTTGCGATAATGCGCATGCGGTGCATCCGAACCATCCGGAAAAGACCGATGCGGAAAACTGCACGTATCTGAACAAGGGCGTGGTCATCAAGTTCAGCGCCAACCAGAAATATACGACCGATGCCATCAGCTCGGCCGTCTTCAGCCGCATCTGCGAACAGGCAGGCGTACCGGTCCAGCATTTTGCGAACCGTTCGGACATGGCCGGCGGAAGCACGCTGGGCAACCTCTCTTCTCAGCAGGTGTCCATGCATACGGTGGACATCGGCCTGGCGCAGCTTGCCATGCACTCTTCTTATGAGACGGCAGGCATCAAGGATACCGAATACATGATCCGAGCGCTGACCAGATTCTACGACTGCAATCTGCACATCACAGACAGTGAGCGCATCGAGGTCGAAGAATAAGAATGGCACGCGCGAAAAAGAAGAGGGAGCGCAGGGTCCATATCGATAACCTGCATCTGGTCAAAAAGCTGGACCCGGAGTATTCGAAGCTGTTCTTCGATCTGGAGGACACGCTGTTTCACAGCGGGATGAGTGATGAGGAGATCAACGCCATCGCCAATACCGCGATCGATCAGCTCAGTGAGGGAATGGCCAAGAAAAAGAAGCCTTCGCTCATCATCAGCCCGGAACGTGATTTCCGCGGCTGGCTGAGCAAGGTGAAGCATACGCCGGCATACCGGCAGACGCAGAGCAAGCTGCTGCAGCAGGATTATGAGAAATTCACGATCTCCGGCATCTGGCTGGTCTTCTGTGTCAGCATCATCCTGTTCTTTCTCAAGAACCTGATCACAGACAGCTTTCTCATCAACTTCAGCATCGATCTGATCGCCGGCGCCCTGGCGCTGGTCTTCGCGGTGCGCAATTACCAGACCCGCTGGCGCGTGATCCGCAAAAACAAAGAAAAGCGGTTCTATCTGAGCTGCGATATCGCGGTGCTGGTGCTCTGCCTCATCACCAAGGTGACGGTGCCGGGCAACTTCGATATCTCATATCTGCTGCTGGTGATGGCTTATTTCATCACCAACCGCAAGCTGAAGCGCTATACACAGCAGCAGCTGGAAGCAAGGAAGTCTTGAACGAAAAAGGCTTCCTTTTTCTTATGAAAATCCATGAAAATGAACGAAAAAACGATGCAACCGCTTCCAGCTGCGGGCGTAAAATCCGTGGAGAAAGAACCGCGCAAAAAAACGTAAAATTGCGAAAAAGCCCTTGCATAAAGGGTTTTGGTTTGTTACAATATACAAGCGACCGCGAGGACGTGCGAGGTTGCTGACCCACTGAAGAGCGTTGTCATGATAAGGGGGTCAGGGAATTCGCATCGAGCGAGTCTATCTGGATATAGGCGAAAGGAGATTTATTCATGGCAAAAAACAGCGTAAGAATTCGTTTAAAAGCTTACGAGCACAGAATCCTGGATGCGTCTGCCGAAAAGATCGTAAAGGCAGCACAGGATCACGGTGCGAAGAAGATCGTTGGACCGGTACCACTTCCAACTGAAAAGCAGGTAGTGACTATCCTGCGTGCGGTACACAAATACAAAGATTCTCGTGAACAGTTCGAAATCAGAACTCACAAGCGTTTGATTGAGATCGTCGGACCGAGCGCAGAGACCATCGACTCACTGAGCCGTCTGGAACTGCCGAGCGGTGTGGACATCGAAATTAAGCTTTAATGGAGGTGCACAGCATGAAAGGTATTTTAGGACGTAAGTTGGGAATGACTCAGGTCTTCACCGAAGACGGAGTGATGATTCCGGTAACGGTTGTGGAAGCAACACCGAATATCGTTCTGCAGAAGAAGACTGTGGAAAATGATGGATATGAGGCTGTCCAGATCGGTTTTGAGGACGTGAAGGAAGCACGTGCCACCAAGGCGAGCATCGGACATGCGAAGAAGGCGGATACTGCGCCGAAGCGCTTCGTCAGAGAAGTGCGCGACTGCGAGCTCGAGGTCAACGTCGGTGATGAAGTGAAGGTAGACATCTTCGCTGCCGGTGAAACGGTCGATGTCATCGGAACGAGCAAGGGCCGCGGATACAACGGTACGATCGTGCGCAACAACGCGCATCAGGGTCCGAAGTCACACGGTGGTTCCAAGAACATCCGCCACATCGGTTCCCTGGCAACCAACGGTATCACTTCCCGTCAGGGTAAGATCCTGAAGGGAACGATCATGGCCGGCCAGGAGGGCGGTTACCGTACGACTGCGCAGAACCTGACCGTGATCAAGGTAGATGCTGAGAAGAACTACCTGCTGATCAAGGGCAACGTGCCTGGACCGAAGCGCGGGCTGGTCATGGTGCGCACTGCCAAGTGTTCAAAAGGAAACAAAGCCCCCGTCACTTTAGTAGACTACACGAAAGCAGAGGAGGAATAACAGATGCCTAAGATGGATGTAATCAACCAGGAAGGTAAAGTTGTCAGCTCGATCGAGCTGAAAGACGAAATTTTCGGTATCGAGCCAAATCAGCAGTGCATGTACGATGCAGTGGTGATGCAGCTGGCCAGCCGCCGTCAGGGTACGCACTGCACGAAGGGACGCAGCGAAGTCAGCGGCGGAGGACGCAAGCCGTGGCGTCAGAAAGGCACCGGACGCGCCCGTCAGGGAAGCATCCGCGCCGCACAGTGGAGAGGCGGAGGAACCGTATTCGGTCCTAAGCCGCGTAAGTATGGATACCGCCTGAACCGCAAGGTTCGCCGTCTGGCGCTGAAGTCCGTGCTGAGCGACAAAGTCAATGAAAACGCGATGAGCGTGCTGGATAAGTTTACGATCGATGCACCGAAGACGAAGACGTTCAACAAGATCATCGAAGCGATCAGCGCACCGAAGAAGACGCTGTTCGTCGTATCCGAGAACGAGGATTACACGAACGCGCTGCTGTCTATGCGCAACATCCCGACGATGATGATGCTGACATCTTCCAAGATCAATGTGTATGACATCATGAATGCGAACAGAATCGTCTTCACTGAAGCTGCCGTGCGCGACGTTGAGGAGGCATTAGGATAATGAATAACTACAGAGATATCATCATTCGTCCGATCATCACCGAGAAATCGATGAGATACATGGACGAGGACAACAAGGTGACCTTCGAGGTTGCCAAGGGAACCAACAAGATCGAGGTTGCACGTGCCGTTGAACACATCTTCGGCGTTGATGTGGAAAAGGTCAACATCATGAACGTGAAGCCGAAGAAGAAGCGCGTCGGCCGCTATGTCGGCAAGACCAAGGCTGTCCGCAAGGCCATCGTCAAGATCAAGGCCGGACAGGACATCGATCTTTTCGGAGAAAACACTGAAAAGTAAGGATCAGGAAGATCGCGCTATTTCCTGAATAAACATGCGTAAGGAGGATAAGGTTCATGCCGATTAAGAAGTATAAACCGACGACGCCGGGACGTCGTGGAATGTCATCCCTGACATTTGAAGAAATCACAACCAATAAGCCGGAGAAATCTCTGGTCGTATCGCTGAAGAGCAAGGGCGGAAGAAACAACAACGGACGCATCACCACTCGCCATCAGGGAGGAGGGCACAAGCGTAACTACCGTATCATCGATTTCAAGCGCAACAAGGACGGGATCCCTGCTAAGGTCGCAACGATCGAATACGATCCGAACCGCTCTGCCAACATCGCACTGCTGCACTATGTGGATGGTGAAAAGCGTTACATCCTGGCTCCGAAGGGCCTGACCGTAGGCATGCAGGTCGTTTCCGGAAAGGATGCCGACATCAAAGTGGGCAACTGCCTGGAGATGAAGGACATGCCGGAAGGTACGTTCATCCACAATGTAGAGCTGAAGCCGGGCAAGGGCGGCCAGCTGGCACGTTCTGCCGGATGCTCTGCACAGATCCTGGGTATCGAGGATAAGTATGTGACCGTTCGCCTGTCTTCAGGTGAGGTTCGCAAGATCCTGTCTAATTGCCGCGCCACGGTCGGTGTGGTCGGAAATGAAGACCACAGCCTGGTCAACATCGGTAAAGCCGGACGTAACCGCTGGAAAGGCGTTCGCCCGACTGTCCGTGGTTCTGTCATGAACCCGAACGATCACCCGCACGGCGGTGGTGAGGGACGTACGCCGATCGGCCGTAAGTCTCCGATGACGCCTTGGGGCAAGAAAGCCATGGGTGTGAAGACGCGTAAGACGAAGAAAGCTTCTGACAAGCTGATCGTACGCCGTCGCAATGGCAAATAGACAAAGGAGGATATGAGAAAATGAGTCGTAGTCTGAAAAAAGGCCCATTCTGTGATGACCATCTGATGAAAAAGGTGGAAAAGCTGAACGCGGCAAACAAGAAAGAGGTCATCAAGACCTGGTCACGCCGTTCAACGATCTTCCCGCAGTTTGTTGAACACACATTTGCCGTTTACAATGGAAAAGAACACCTGCCTGTGTATGTAACAGAGGATATGGTAGGACATAAACTTGGTGAGTTTGTTCCGACGCGCAAGTACAGCGGTCACGGGGCAGATGACAAGAAGGCTAAGAGATAGGAGGATCTGAAATGGAAGTAAGAGCAACAGCAAAAACGCTGCGTATCCCGCCTAGAAAAGCTCGTCTTGTGCTGGACCTGATCCGCGGGAAAGACGTTGAGGAAGCAGCTGCTATCTGCAAGTTCACACCGAACGCTGCGGCAGCCGCCATTGCAAAAGTGCTGAAGTCTGCGGTAGCAAACGCAGTCAACAACAATGATATGGATGAAACGAAGCTGTACGTCAAGGCTTGCTATGCAAACGAAGGCGTTACGCTGAAGCGTTTCATGCCGCGTGCAAAGGGATCCGCAAGCGCGATCAACAAACGTACCAGCCACATTACCGTTGTGGTTGACGAACGTGATTAAGGAGGTAGCTCATGGGACAGAAAGTTAGTCCGATCGGATTACGTGTCGGTGTGATCCGCGACTGGGAATCAAGATGGTACGCTGACAAGGATTATGCCGATCTGTTATTGGAAGATGTGAAGATTCGTGAATTCCTGACGAAGGAATGCAAGCACGCATCTGTATCAAGGATCGAAATCGAACGTTCAAAGAACCGCGTGACGGTCATCATCCGCACGGCTCGTCCGGGCGTGGTGATCGGCACCAACGGAGAAAATATCGAACAGCTGAAGAAGAAGCTGGAGAAGATGACCGGAAAGAACGTCTACCTGAACGTGGTAGAGATCGCAAATCCGGATCTGGATGCCCGCCTGGTGGCAAGAAGCATCGCTGATCAGCTCGAGCAGCGTGCGTCTTTCCGTACGGCGCAGAAGAAGGCCATCCAGAGAACGATGCGCGCCGGTGCCAAGGGAATCAAGACTGCCGTATCCGGCCGTCTGGGCGGCGCAGATATCGCCCGTACCGAAGGATACAGCGAAGGTGTCGTTCCGCTGCACACGCTGCGTGCGGACATCGACTATGCATGGGAAGAGGCAGCGACGACTTACGGCCGTCTGGGCGTGAAGGTCTGGATCTGCCGCGGTGAAGTGCTCCCGGGAGAAATGGTGAAGGAACCTGAAGCACCGAAGAACTCTCCTGACAGACGCCGCCGCAACAACCGCCGTTCCCGCGGAAACCGCAATGGCGGAAACCAGAGAACGGAAGCCAAGGCTGAAGCAAAGAAAAGTGCTCCGGCTGAAAATGCTTAAGGAGGTTACAGACTATGTTAATGCCTAAGAGAACAAAATACAGAAGACCTCACCGTCTGAGCTACGAAGGCCGCGCCAAGGCAGGCCGCGAAGTCAGCTTCGGTGAATTCGGTCTGGTTGCGGAAAGCGGAAACTACGTTTCCAACCGCCAGATCGAGGCTGCCCGTATCGCGATGACGCGTTACATGAAGCGTGGCGGTCAGGTATGGATCCGCATCTTCCCGCACCTGGCAAGAACGAAGAAGCCGCTTGAAGTACGTATGGGTTCCGGTAAGGGTGCTCCTGAAGGCTGGGTAGCAGTCGTTAAGCCGGGCCGCGTGATGTTTGAAATCGGCGGCGTGAGCGAAGAGATCGCCCGCGAGGCCTTCCGCCTGGCAAGCCACAAGCTGCCGGTCAAGTGCAAATTTGTGAGAAAAGGAGAAGTGAAGTAAGATGACGGCGAAAGAGATCAGAGAAAAGAGCAACACCGAATTACTGCAAGAGATCGAAACGCTTAAGGATGAACTTTTCAATCTTCGCTTCCAGCAGGCTACCGGTCAGTTAGAGAACACAGCTCGTCTGAAGACTGTGAAAAAGACGATCGCCCGTATCAAGACAGTGATGACTGAGCGTGAGATGGGCAGTCAGGAATAAGGAGGTCAGATTGTAAATGGAAAGATCCAGCCGTAAGGTTTACCGCGGAGTCGTCGTATCTGACAAGATGGATAAGACGATCACGGTAAGAATCGATACAAAGAAGACACACCCGCTGTATGGCAAGCGTGTAAAATATTCAAAGAAATTCAAGGCACATGATGAGAACAACGAAGCCAGAATCGGAGACAAGGTCGTGATCATGGAGACTCGTCCGCTGTCTGCAACCAAGCGTTTCCGTCTGGTTGAGATCGCTGAAAAAGCGGTGAAGTAAGACTGGGAGGTTAAGCTCATGATTCAGAATGAAAGTAGACTGCGTGTCGCTGACAATACCGGAGCCAAGGAAGTCCTGGTCATCCGCTGTCTGGGCGGCAGCGTTCGCAAGTTTTCAAACATCGGTGATATCGTCGTTTGTACGGTAAAGCAGGCTGCCCCGGGCGGAACTGTGAAGAAGGGCGACGTTGTCAAGGGAGTTATCGTCCGCACAAAGCGCGGCGTTCGTCGTGAGAACGGAACATACATCCGTTTCGATGACAACGCTGTCGTGCTGATCAAGGATGACAACACACCGCGCGGAACAAGAATTTTCGGGCCGGTTGCCCGTGAGCTGCGTGACAGAGACTTCATGAAGATCGTGTCTCTGGCACCGGAAGTACTGTAAGGAGGTATCTTTGTGAAGATCAAAAAAGGTGATAAAGTTCAGGTTATTACAGGTGCTTACAAGGATACTGTCGGAGAGGTTACCGCTGTATTCCCGAAGGAAAACAGAATCATCGTTGAGGGCGTGAACATCGTGAAGAAGCACATGAAGCCGACTCAGCAGAATCCTGACGGCGGTATCATGGAAAAGGAAGCCAAGATTCATATCTCCAATGTCATGCTGTATGATGAAAAGGCGAAGAAGGCAGGCCGTGTCGGTTTCCGCATGGAGACAGACAAGAAGGGCAACACTGTAAAAGTACGCGTCAACAAGAAGACTGGCGCTGTCATCAAGGATAAGAAATAGGAGGGTTTAAAGGATGAACCGTCTCGATCAGAAATATAGAGAAACAGTCGTTCCTGCACTGATGAAGAAATTCGAATACAAGTCAGTGATGGAAGTGCCTTGCATCGACAAGGTCGTCATCAACATGGGTGTCGGAGATGCGATCGCCAACTCCAAAGCGCTTGATGACGCTGTTGCGGAGCTCGCTGCCATCACCGGACAGGCGCCGGTGATCACCAGAGCAAAGAAATCAATCGCAAACTTCAAGGTGCGTGAAGGCATGCCGATCGGCTGCAAGGTCACGCTGCGCCGTGAGAAGATGTATGATTTCCTGGATAAGCTGATGAACATCTCGCTGCCGCGTGTACGTGATTTCCGTGGTGTTTCCGATACGTCTTTCGACGGACGCGGAAACTACACGCTGGGCATCAAGGAACAGATCATCTTCCCGGAAATCGATTACGATAAGGTCAACAAGGTACGCGGCATGGACATCGTCATCGTCACGACTGCGAAGACCAACGAAGAGGCAAGGGCATTGCTGGCAGAAATGGGCATGCCTTTCAAGAAATAAGGAGGACTTACAGATATGGCAAAAAAAGCAATGATCAACAAGCGGCAGCGTCCTCAGAAGTTCAAGGTGCGTGAGTACACACGCTGTGAGCGTTGTGGTCGTCCTCACTCGGTTTTGCGTAAATACAAACTGTGCCGTATTTGCTTCCGCGAACTGGCTTACAAGGGTCAGATCCCGGGCGTGAAAAAGGCCAGCTGGTAAGTTAAAGGAGGAATACAGTCATGATTATGACAGATCCAATCGCGGACATGCTGACTCGCATCCGTAACGGCCTGCAGGCCCGTCACGCAACAGTTGAAATGCCTGCAAGCAAGGAAAAGGCGGCGATCGCCAAGATCCTGAAGAACGAAGGTTTCATCACCGATTACAGCGTGGAAGGCGATGTCAAGAAGACAATGACGATCACGCTGAAGTACGGTCCGAACAACCAGAAGGTCATCAACGGCCTGAAGCGCATCTCCAAGCCGGGACTGCGCGTATACGCGAAGGTGGAAAACATGCCGCGTGTCCTCAACGGACTGGGCATCGCGATCATTTCCACTTCTCACGGTCTGATGACAGACAAGGAAGCAAAGGCAAAGCACGTGGGCGGCGAAGTTGTCGCTTATGTGTGGTAAGATAAGCGGAGGTAAAAAAGAATGTCACGTATCGGTAATAAGGCGATTACCATTCCGGCAGGCGTAGAGGTAACTGTTGCTGCCGGCAATGAGGTGACTGTCAAGGGCCCGAAGGGCACCCTGACGCGTCAGTTCTCTCCCATCCTGGGCATCAGCGTAGAAGAAGGCATCTGCCACGTTACGCGTCCGAATGACGAGAAACACACCAAACAGTTACACGGAACGACTCGTGCGCTGCTCCACAACATGGTCGTGGGCGTCAGCGAAGGGTTCAAGAAGGAACTTCAGCTGGTCGGAATCGGTTTCCGTTCCCAGGTGAGCGGAAAGAAGCTGGTTCTGAATATCGGATACTCCCATCCGGTGGAATTCGAGATCGTGGAGGGCATTGACGTAAAGTGCAATTCCGCAACCGAGATCGAGATCAGCGGAATCGACAAGCAGCTCGTCGGAGAGTTCGCAGCGAATGTTCGTGCAAGCCGCAAGCCTGAACCTTACAAGGGCAAGGGTGTTCGTTATAAAGATGAGCACGTGCGCCGTAAGGAAGGTAAGACTGCCGGTAAGAAATAGTAGTGGGAAAGGAGAATATGTACTATGCTTAAGAAAGTATCTAGAAACGATGAAAGATTACGTCGTCACGCACGTGTACGTACGAAGATCAGTGGTACACCTGAATGCCCACGTCTGAACGTATTCCGTTCAAATGCACACATTCACGCACAGATCATTGACGATGTGAACGGAAACACGCTGGTCAGCGCAAGCAGCGTTGAACTGAAGCTGGAGAACGGCGGCAATGTCGAGGCAGCCAAGACGATCGGAAAGACGATCGCTGAGCGCGCGCTGGAAAAGAACATCACCAACGTGGTATTTGACCGCGGCGGATATATTTACACCGGACGCGTAAAGGCTGTTGCTGAGGCGGCTAGAGAAGCCGGCCTGAAATTTTAAGGGAGGTTATGCGAATGGAACGTAGACCAAGAAGAGACCGTGATCGTGAAAAGGAATTCGAGACACGCGTCGTTACAATCAACCGTGTAACAAAAGTAGTTAAAGGTGGACGTCGCTTCCGCTTCGCCGCTCTTGTGGTAATCGGTGACAAAAAAGGCCGTGTAGGCTTCGGAACCGGAAAGGCAAACGAAGTTCCTGACGCGATCCGCAAAGCTGAGGAAGATGCCAAGAAAAACCTGTTCAGAGTACCGGTAATCGGTACGACGATCCCGCATGAGATCACTGGAACATACGGTGCAGGCGAAGTATTCCTGCGTCCTGCAGCTGAAGGTACCGGTGTTATCGCCGGCGGTCCTGTCCGCGCGGTGCTGGAACTGGCCGGCATCAGCGATATCCTCTCCAAGTGCATCGGAAGCCGTACGCCGATCAACATGGTCCGTGCGACGATCACAGCGCTGAAGGACCTGAAGACGATCGATGACATCGCTCGTCTCCGTGGAAAGAAACCTGAAGAAATTCGCGGTTAACAGGAGGATTGGACATGAAATTACATGAATTGAAATATACTGAAGGTTCAAGGAAGACACGCAACCGTGTTGGCCGTGGACAGGGTTCAGGAAATGGTAAGACAGCTGGCCGCGGTCAGAAAGGCCAGAAAGCAAGAACCGGCGGAGGAACCCGTCTTGGTTTCGAGGGTGGACAGACACCGTTGGCAAGACGTCTTCCAAAACGCGGATTCACAAACTTTGCCCGCAAGGAATATGCCATTGTGAATGTCGAGGCGCTGAACCGCTTTGAAAACGGAACGGAAGTAACACCGGAACTGCTGATCGAATGCGGTCTGGTCAAGAAAGAATTAAACGGCATCAAGATTCTTGGACAGGGGGAACTGGAAAAACAGCTGACTGTTAAGGCCAACAAATTCTCCAAGAGTGCTGTTGCAGTGATCGAGAATGCGGGCGGAAAAGCAGAGGTAATCTAGTATGTTCGCCAAATTTGCCGCAATGCTCAAAAATAAAGACATCCGGAAACGGATTCTTTATACATTGCTGGTGCTGTTCGTCTTCCGTTTTGGAGCGGCGATTACCGTTCCTGGTGTAGATACTGCAGAATTAATCAGGGGAATGAGTGACAATTCACTGTTCGCTATGTTAAACTTATTAGGAGGTGGAGGACTGGAGCAGTTCTCTATCTTCGCACTGGGCGTAACTCCGTACATCACCGCTTCCATCATCATTCAGCTGCTGTCCATGGATGTCATTCCGGCGCTGAACGAGCTGAGGGAAGGCGGAGCGAGCGGACGAAAGAAGATGGACCGATATACCAGATATCTGGCAGTCATCCTCAGCTTCGTCCAGGCGTATTTCATGGTGTGGGGCTTCTCCACGCAGTATGAATCACTGATCGTTGATGGTGCATCCGTATCGAAGATCCTCTATATCGCGACGATCTTCACCGCCGGAAGCATGTTCCTGCTTTGGCTTGGTGACCGCATCTCGCTGAAGGGAATCGGAAACGGTGTTTCTATCATCATCTTTGCCGGTATCGTCGGCCGTCTGCCGGGACAGATCAGTTCCATGTGGACGACGATGATCGGAACCGGCACCGGAGGCGCGCTGTTCAGCGGACTGCTGAGCTTCGCACTTTACCTTTTCTGCTATCTGCTGATCATCGTGTTTGTCGTATTCATGAACCTGGCGGAACGCAAGATCCCGATCCAGTATACATCAAGCACAGTTCAGACTCGCCATAAGGATATGACTTACCTGCCGCTGAAGATAAATTCAGCCAGCGTCATTCCGGTCATCTTCGCCAACGCGCTGATGATGGCTCCGATCCAGATTGCCAGCTTCTTTCCGGCCAATGATTTCATCAATGGCATGAATTATATCCTGGGCATGCAGAATGGCTGGAGCCTCTGCGTTTATGTCGTGCTGATCATCCTGTTTACATTCTTCTACACAAAAATGCAGATCGATCCTGCTAAAATTGCAGAGAATCTGGGAAAATCCGGCACGTATATCCCTGGCATCCGCCCGGGCAACGAGACGAAGGAATATATCAACAAGGTGCTGTGCCGCATCACCGTGCTCGGCGCCATCGGTCTGGCATTCATCGCGGTGCTGCCGCATGCCATTCCGCTGTTTACGGATCTGCCGAGCTCCATGGGTATCGGCGGAACCGGAATCATCATCGTCGTTGGTGTTGCGCTGGAGACGGTAAAGCAGCTCGAGGGACAGCTGACGCAGAAATCTTACAAGCGCTTCTTTGAGTAAGAAGGTGAGTGAATTGAACATTTTGATCATGGGCGGACCTGGTGCCGGAAAAGGCACCATGTCAGCCAAAATCGTGGAAAAGTACAACGTGTGCCATATCTCTACCGGAGACATCTTCCGCAGCGAGATCGGGAATCAGACAGAGCTGGGGATGATGGCCAAGAGCTATATGGACAAAGGACTGCTCGTACCGGATGAAGTGACCAATCAGATGGTGAAGAGCTACCTCGAGAACCTCGAGGACAAAAAGAACGGATTCCTGCTTGATGGATATCCGCGCACGATCGATCAGGCCAAGGCATTCGATGCCCTCAGCGAGGGAAGCGACCTGGCGATCGATACGGTCATCGCCATGGAGCTGGATTTCTCCGTGCTCAGCGGGCGCATTACCGGAAGACGGCTGTGCAGAAACTGCGGCGAGATCTATCACATGGTGACCAAGCCCCCGAAACAGGAGGGTGTCTGTGACAACTGCGGCGGTGAGCTCTACCAGCGCAAGGATGACACAGAGGAAAGCTTAAAGGTTCGTCTGGATGAATACAGCAGACAGACCGAACCGGTGCTGGACTTTTATGAGAAGAAAGGCCTCGTGAAGCATATCAACGCGGATCAGCCGATCGAAAAGGTCTGGCAAGATGTTCAGGCTGCTTTGGAGTCAGCGGAATGATTCATATCAAAACACCTGAAGAATTAGCGAAAATGCGTGAAGCAGGACGCATCGTGGCATTGGCTCACGATGCTGTCCGCACCACGATCAGAGCTGGCATGACCAGCCGAGAGCTGAATGCCATCTGTGAGCGGGTGATCACTGAAGCGGGAGCCACACCGTCCTTCAAGGGGCTGTACGGGTTTCCCGCTGCTGCATGCATTTCGATAAATGACCTTCTGGTGCACGGTATCCCCGATGATACGGTGCTGAAAGAAGGGGACATTGTTTCAGTGGACATTGGTGCCTGTTTTGAAGGGTATCATGGCGATTCCGCATGGACATATGCCGTCGGAGAGATCAGCGAAGCAGACCGCAGGCTGCTGCAGGTCAGCGAACAAGCGCTTTTCGAAGGTTTAAAGTATGCCCGCGCAGGGAATCGTTTAACTGATATATCCCATGCGATCGGCGAATACGTGTTCGCACACGGCTGCTCGATTCCGCGGGATTATACAGGACATGGAGTCGGACGCGAGGTACACGAGGATCCGGCTGTTCCGAATTTCGGCCCTGCAGGACACGGCGTCTTATTGAAGCCGGGGATGACGATTGCAGTCGAACCTATGGTGATTGCAGGACGACCGCAGACGCGTACGCTGAAAGATGGCTGGGGCGTCGTCACGAGAGACGGCAGCCGTACGGCCCATTTTGAGCATACCGTCGCAATTGCGAACGATGGGTATGAGATACTCACTACACTGAAAAAGGAGGAACATCCAGAAAATGGGTAAGCAAGATGTGATTGAAATTGACGGAGAAGTCATCGACACTCTGCCAAACGCAATGTTCAAAGTGAAACTGGCCAACGGACATGAGATTCTGGCTCACGTTTCTGGTAAAATCCGCATGCACTACATCCGCATTTTACCAGGTGATCGTGTCACCGTTGAGATTTCACCTTATGATTTAACACGTGGGCGCATTACATTCCGACACAAGTAAGTCGTGAAGACAAGGAGGAAGACACATGAAAGTAAGACCATCTGTCAAACCAATCTGCGACAAGTGCCGCGTCATCAAGCGCAAGGGCCGCGTCATGGTTATTTGTGAAAATCCGAAACATAAACAGAGACAGGGAAACTAACGGAGGTATAAATTAGTATGGCTCGTATTGCAGGAGTAGATATTCCACGCGACAAGCGTGTTGTGGTATCCTTAACTTATATTTACGGTATCGGCCGTCCGACTGCGGAGAAGATCCTGGCAAAGACCGGAATCAGCGAAGACATTCGCGTCAAGGACCTGAGCGACGATCAGGTCAATGCGATCCGTCAGGAAGTTGATCAGATCAAGACCGAGGGTGATCTGCGCCGTGAGGTCGCTCTGAACATCAAGCGTCTGATGGAGATCGGATGCTACCGCGGAATTCGTCACCGCAAGGGTCTGCCGGTACGCGGACAGCGCACCAAGACCAATGCCCGTACGCGCAAGGGACCTAGCCGCACGGTTGCGAATAAGAAGAAATAGGACGATTTAGGAGGAAGTAAGCATGGCAAAAAATACGAAAGCCGGGGCACGCAAACGTCGCGCCCGCAAGAATATTGCACGCGGATGCGCTCATATTCATTCAACATTCAACAACACTATCGTTACTATTACTGACGAGAGCGGTAATGCTGTTGCGTGGTCCAGCGCAGGCGCTCTGGGATTCAAGGGATCCCGTAAATCTACACCGTATGCCGCACAGATGGCCGGTGAAGCTGCCGGAAAGGCTGCAATTGAAAACGGCATGAAGCAGGTCGCTGTCAATGTCAAGGGACCTGGTCCGGGCCGTGAAGCTGCTGTCCGTGCGCTGCAGGTAGCTGGACTGGAGATTACATTGATCAACGATGTAACGCCGATTCCACATAACGGTTGTCGCCCGCCAAAACGACCACGTGGTTAATGAACCCTGAATGAGGAGGTATTGTATGCAAAAATTCGAACGTGCTGAATTTGAAGTGAAGGAATACGTAGAATCTGAACACTACGGTAAGTTCGTATTCGAACCGCTGGAACGCGGATTCGGTACGACAATCGGTAATGCACTGAGACGTGTTTTGCTCTCCTCATTACCGGGAGCTGCCGTTTTCGCCATCAAGATGGACGGTGTGTATCATGAGTTTACCGCCATTCCCGGCGTAGTGGAAGATGTCACGGCAATCATCCTGAACATCAAGAAGCTGATCCTGAAGATCGCGGATGACGAGGTCTATACGCTTCGCATCTCCAAGCGCGGTCCGGGAGAAGTAAGAGGTTCTGACATCATCTGTCCGGAAGGCGTGGAGATCCTCAGCAAGGATCACTACATCTGCACGCTGGAAGAAGACGGCGTTCTTGAAATGGAACTGCAGGCTCGCGTTGGCCGCGGTTACGTTAGCGCTGATACGAACAAACAGCTGTATCAGACGCAGAACCAGCCCCTGGGAACCATCTACACCGATGCGATCTACACGCCGGTAGAACAGGTTTCCTATCTTTCTGAGCCGACCCGTGTCGGTCAGAACGCAAAATATGACAAAGTCACGCTGGAGATCACCACTGACGGCTCCATCACGCCGGCGGAATCTGTCGCTTGGGCTGCAAAGATCCTGATCGATCACCTGCAGCTGCTGACCAAGGTCGATGAGCAGGTCAGCGAGATGGACTCCGTGATGAAAGAAGCACAGGGTGAGGTTCAGAACAAAGGACTTGTCATGATGATCGAAGACCTGGATCTTTCCGTACGCTCATACAACTGTCTGAAGCGCGCAGGCATCCAGACCGTGGAAGAACTGACGCAGAAGACCGAGGATGAAATGATGCGCGTGCGCAACCTGGGTAAGAAGTCATTGAAAGAAGTCAAAGATAAGATCTATGAGCTGGGTCTTAGCTTTAAGTCATACGAGTAATTGCTGAAGGAGGTTTAATGACCAATGTGGAATCGTAAATTAGGACGTACTGCTGATCACCGCAAGGCCATGTTCCGTAACATGGTCACTTCCCTGATCGAGGCAGGCCAGATCGAAACAACCGAAATGAAAGCCAAAGAGCTGAGTTCCATCATGGACGAGCTCGTTACGCTGGCAAAGCGCGGAGACCTGCACGCACGCCGTCAGGCGGCTGCATATGTCCGCAATGTCGTCGTTGATGAAAACAGCGGACAGACTGCGCTGCAGAAGCTGTTCAGCGAGATCGGACCGTCTTACGCAGAGCGTAAGGGCGGATATACTCGTGTCATCAAGACGCGTATCCGCCGCGGAGATGCCGCTCCGATGGCAATCGTTGAATTTGTAAAATAAATAGATGAGAGGGCATCGTCAGAGACGGTGTCCTTTTGCTGTATGACGGGAAATTTTCCCGGGAAATGGAGGAGAACATGGACATCATCACCGAGATGGAGACTTATGCCAGAGCCCACGATGTCCCGATCATGGAAAAAGAGGGAATCGCGTTCATGCTGGATGTCATCCAAACACATGGCTGCCGCCGCATCCTGGAGATCGGAACGGCCATCGGCTATTCTGCGATCCGCATGGCACTGGTGCATGAAGACATTCATGTGGTGAGCATCGAGCGCGATGAACAGCGGTGGCAGGAAGCCTGCCGCAATGTCGAGAAGGCTGGTCTGTCCTCACGGATCACGCTGATCCTGGGCGATGCGCTGGAAACGGAGATCGACGGAGAATTTGATTTTTTGTTCATCGATGCGGCCAAGGCGCAATACACGCGCTTCTTTGAGCGCTACACCCCGCTGCTCAAGCAGGGCGGGATCGTGCTTTCAGACAATCTTGGCTTTCACGGCATGGTGGAAGGAAAGACGGTGCCCAAGAGCCGCGGAACGCGGAATCTGGTGCGCAAGATCAGAGGATACATCGACTATCTGGAACACAATGCGGCATTTGAAACGGAATTCTATGATGTAGGCGACCGTGTAGCCGTTTCCAAAAAAAGATAAATCTCACTAATATTTGCCGTGAAGTGTGATACAATAAGGATAACGATGAGGAGGTATCGCAGATGAAATTATCAAGACTGATTCCGGCAATCGCGGCCGTAGGCGGCGCAGTTGCATTTGCGGTCTACAAGATGCAGAAAAACAAGAAAGAGATCATGAAGCTGGACGAAGGACTGCTCACGGATGAAGAAGAGGAAACGCTCAACGATTTTCATATCGACGATGTGAAGAGCACCGCAGACATGGATGATGTTGACGTCGACATCCCTGCCTTCAAAGAACAGAAAGCGCAGGAGAGCGCGCCATATGCATTGGACGAAGAGACAAAGGCAAAGATCAGCGCGCATATCGATGAAGCGATCAAGGCGCTGGGCGCGGTTCAGGATGTTCACACCGCGGAGCGGCCGATCGAGCATCAGATGAGCTTCACCAATGAAGAGGACATGAATCATTTCAAGGAAAGCGTGGTCAAACGCGGATATGTCGTCACCAAAGGTGAAAATGAGAACTCAGCCGTATGCATGCACATCGCCCCGATGGACAAGGATCTGATGATGCAGCATGTCACTTATCTGTTCGAAGAGACAAAGAACAATCACGGCACATATGAAGGATGGCACTGCGATCCGGTATACTGATGATGAAACTGACATCTGTCTATACAGATGTCGTTTTTATTGTTTGTGTAACACAACTCGGTGGTGTATAATGGAACAGTTAAATCATTGAGGTGATCGCATTGAAGAAAATCGAGATAGAACATCTTTCTTTTTCCTACGATGAGCAGATCAAGGCGCTTGACGATGTCAGCTTTTCCATAGAGGAAGGCAGCTATACGGTCATCGTGGGACATAACGGATCAGGAAAATCAACGATCGCAAAACTGATGATCGGACTCATGGAGGCACAGAGCGGCATCATCCGTGTAGACGGCACAGTGCTGAAGGAAGAGAGCGTGTACGATATCCGGGATAAGATCGGTATCGTATTCCAGAATCCGGACAATCAGTTCATCGGCGCGACGGTGGCGGATGATATCGCCTTCGGGCTGGAGAACCATCAGGTGCCGCATGATCAGATGCAGGCGATCATCGATGAGTTTGCCGCCCGCGTCAACATGAGCAAATATCTGAACAGTGAGCCGACCAAGCTGTCCGGCGGACAGAAACAGCGTGTTGCCATCGCCGGCGTGCTGGCGATGAGGCCGCAGATCCTCATCTTCGATGAATCGACGAGCATGCTCGATCCGCAGGGCAAAGCAGAGATCAATGCGCTGGTCAAGCGGATCCATGAAGAGACCGGGATCACGATCATCTCGATCACCCATGATATCGAAGAGATGGTCAGCAGCGACCATGTCATCGTCATGAAGGCAGGAAAGGTCGTCATGGACGGCACACCGGAAGAAGTGCTGAACAACGAAGAAGAGCTGATCAAGATGCAGCTGGATATCCCGTTCTCGCTGAAGTTTGTCAATGAGATGAAAAAGCAGGGGATCGTCCTGAAGCGGGAGATCCAGATGGAAAAGGTGGTGGATGAACTGTGCCGATTGCGTTTCGAAAACTGAGCCATACCTATAATGAGGGGACGCCTTTTGCCTATGCAGCGCTGAAGGATATTGACCTGAACATTCCCGAAGGCCGGATCACGGCCATCATCGGGGAGACCGGAAGCGGAAAATCGACGCTGGTCCAGCATCTCAACGCGCTTCTTCTGCCGACGCAGGGAGAGCTGGAGGTGTGTGGCAAGGTGATCCGCGCCGCGCAGAAGCCAAAGAACCTGAAGGAGCTCAGAAAAAATGTGGGACTGGTCTTCCAGTTCCCTGAATATCAGCTGTTCGAAGAAACGATCGAAAAAGACATCGCATTCGGACCGAAGAACTTTGGCGTCGATGAAGAAGAAGCCGGCAAGACGGTAAGAAAGGTGCTTCCGCTGGTCGGCTTGGGTGAGGAATATCTCAGCCGCTCACCGTTTGAATTGTCCGGCGGACAGAAACGACGCGTCGCCATTGCCGGCATCCTGGCGATGGATCCTGGCGTGCTCGTGCTTGATGAGCCGACGGCCGGACTGGATCCGCAGGGTGCAAAAGAGATGATGGAGCTGTTCGTCCGCATGAACCAGGAATTCCATAAGACGGTCCTGCTTGTCACACATGATATGGAGCATGTGCTGAAATACTGCGATCATGTCATCGTGGTGCGGAATGGAACGATCTGCTGCGACCAGGAGGTCAGGGCGTTCTTCCGGGATACGGCCATCTTGGATGAGCTGCGCATCACTCCGCCGGCGGTCATCCGCCTGCGCGAGGCGCTGAATGCCCGTGGGTTTCATCTTTCGAGCGATCTGCTCTCCTTGTCTGATCTGGCTGAAGCAGCCGCAAGTGAGGTGAAGCATCATGAATAACATCGCTCTGGGGCGCTATCTGCCGCTGGATTCCGTCATTCACCGCATGGATCCGCGCGCGAAGATCTGCGCCATGCTCATCACCATGATCGCCATCTTCATTCCGGCCGGATACAGCGGATATCTCGTGCTCGGCGTGATCGTCTGCAGCATCGCGCTCATGGCCAAGCTGCAGCTGTCCTTTGTCTGGCGTGCGATGAAACCGATGCTGTTCATGCTCGTGTTCCTGCTCGTCATCAACCTGCTCGTCATCCATGACGGCTATGTGCTGCTTTCGATCGGCAGCTTCCACATCTACAGCGGGGCAGTTTCACAGACATTATATATCGTCGTGCGTCTGGCGCTGATGGTCGTCATCACCACCATCCTGACGGCGACGACCAAGCCGCTGGATCTGACGCTGGGCATCGAAGATCTGCTCAAGCCGTTTCGCCGCATCGGTGTCCCGGCGCATGAGATCGCGATGATGATCTCTATCGCACTGCGCTTCATCCCTACGCTGATCGAAGAGACACAGCGCATCATGAAGGCACAGGCATCCCGCGGCGTCGATATGAGCAGCGGATCGCTGAAGGAGAAGATCGGTGCGGTGCTTTCGCTCATCGTGCCGCTGTTCGTCTCTGCGTTTGACCGGGCCGAGCAGCTGGCCAACGCGATGGAGGCGAGGGGATATGTGCCAGGCCGGAACAGGACGCGTTACAAGAGCCTCAAGCTGCATGGTATCGACATCGCCCTGCTTGCCGGCAGCTTCCTGCTGCTGGGCGTGCTGATCGCGATGGGAGCCCTGGGATGCGCCTGAAAGCGACGGTCAGCTATGACGGCAGCGGTTATGCCGGCTGGCAGCGCCAGGACAATGCCCTTGGCATCGAAAGCGTCATCATGCAGGTCCTAGAGCGCATCCACCATCACCCGGTGGAAATAACAGCAAGCGGAAGGACCGATGCCGGCGTGCATGCCATCGCGCAGGTCTTCCACTTTGACAGTGAGCTGGGGATGAGCCGGGAACAGTGGCTCAGGGCCATGAATGCCCTGCTTCCGCCCGATATCCGCATGCAGGACATAGTAAGCGTGCATGATGGGTTTCATGCCCGTTTCGACGCCGTCAGCAAGCGTTACGATTATTATCTGAGCTATGACGTCGACAACCCCTTCCTGCAGCGATACCGCGCCTTTTACCGGGGAAAGCTCGATGCAGAGCGGATGAGGGCGTGCGCGCAAGTATTCATCGGCACGCACGATTTCACCAGCTTCACTTCCAGCCGGATCGATCCGCGGAAATCCCGTGTCCGCACCGTGACGATGTGCGCGGTGGAGGAGACGGCAGACGGCCTGCATTTCCGCCTTGAAGGAAACAGCTTCCTGCGGTATATGGTGCGCATGATCGTCGGGACGCTCATCGAGGCCGGCAGAGGCCGTCTGAGCGCGCGTGAAGTAGAACATATGCTGGCGGCGCAGGACAAGGAAGCGTGCCGCTATAAGGCGCCTGGATGCGGCCTTTACCTGGTGGAGGTCCGCTATCCGGATGAGGAGGCATCACGATGAGAAAGACCAATTATCATACCCACACTGCCCGGTGCATGCATGCCTGCGGAAGCGATGAGGATTATGTCCGCGCCGCGATCGCCAACGGTTATGAAGTGCTGGGCTTCTCTGACCACACTCCGTGGAAATACGCGTCATCCTTTACGGCGCACATGCGCATGCCGCTTTCTCAGGCAGAGGACTATCTCTCCTCCATACGCGGCCTGAAGGCGCGATACCATGACCAGATCGAGATCCTGACCGGCCTGGAATGCGAATACTTTCCGGCCTATATGGACTGGCTGCTTGATTTTGTCATCGACCATGACATCGATTACCTCATGCTCGGCCACCATTATTACCGGACAGATGAAAACCGGGATGCAGGCACCCGGATCTATTTCGGCGGGATCCGCACGCTTCAGGAGCTTCGCCTGTATGTGGAAGATGCCGTGGCTGCCATGGAGACGGGCATGTATTCTTGTTTCTGTCATCCGGAGCTGTTCATGCGCGGCATCCATGAGGTGAATGCGGAAGTAAAAGAAGCCTTCCGTACTTTATGTGCCTGCGCGCTGGATAACGGCATCCCGCTGGAGTACAACCTGGCTGGCGCTGCCTATAACCGGGCCATGCATGTGGAAGCCTATCCGCATCACGCATTTTGGGAGATCGCCGCACAGATGGGGAATACGGCCATCATCGGCACAGATGCGCATGATCCCCGGGCGCTGATGGATGATACGCTGCGAGAGGAAGGGCTGGACAGACTGCGGAAGCTGGGCATCCAAGTGTGTGACAGCTTGCCGCGTGTCGACTTCAGAGCCATCCGCAAAGCGCGGGAACAGCGCCTGCCGGCAGGACGATAACATATCAGGCTGGACATCCGGACCATCTTCGCCCGAGGATGTCCGGCTTTTTTTGATTGACGGGAGATGGCTGCGGTGCTATCATAAAACCAATCTTTTTGGTAGGCATAAAAGAAAGCACTGGAGGAATGACGATGAACGAACAGAACTATCGATTTGAAACGCTGCAGCTCCATGCCGGTCAGGAGCATCCGGATCCGCTCAGCGGCGCCAGAGCCGTCCCGATCTATGCGACGACATCTTATGTCTTTGATGACTGCGCGCAGGCCGCAGACCGCTTCGCGCTGAAAGAGGGCGGAAACATCTATGGCCGGCTTGACAATCCGACGCAGGAAGCCTTTGAACGGCGCATGGCCGCACTTGAGGGCGGATCATCCGCGCTGGCCCTGGCATCCGGCGCAGCTGCCGTTACTTATGTATTGCAGGCGCTGGCACAAGGGCATGGGCATATCGTGGCGCAGAAGACCATCTATGGCGGAAGCTATAACCTGATGGCGCATACGCTGCCTGCGCTGGGCATCGAGACGACATTCGTGAACATCCACGATCTGGCAGAGACAGAGGCTGCCATTCAGCCGCATACGCGCCTTCTCTATGCGGAAACATTGGGCAACCCCGGCAGCGATATCCCAGATCTGGACAGGCTGGCAGAAATCGCTCACCGTCATGGCATCCCGCTGGTCGTGGACAACACCTTTGCCACGCCATACTTGCTTCGTCCCTTTACGCATGGCGCGGATATCGTCGTCTATTCGGCTACGAAATTCATCGGCGGCCATGGCACTGCGCTGGGCGGCGTGATCATCGAATCCGGTCAGTTTGACTGGGCAAGATCAGGCAGGTTTCCATTTCTCTGCACACCCAATGACAGCTATCATGGCGTCTCTTTTGTCCAGGCCGCAAAGGATGCGGCGCTGACGACCTATATCCGGGCGGTGCTGTTGCGTGATGGCGGAGCGTGCATTTCTCCTTTTGCGGCATTCTTGCTTCTGCAGGGAACCGAGACGCTTTCCTTGCGCCTTCAGCGGCACGCAGAAAATACCGCTTCGGTCGTCAAGTATCTGGCATCGCATCCGATGGTGGAAAGCGTCAGCCACCCTTCTCTGCCTGCGCATCCGGATCATACGCTCTATCAGCGTTACTTTCCGCATGGCGGCGCATCCATCTTCACCTTCGATATCCGCGGCGGCATGGAAGAAGCGCATTGCTTCATCGATCATCTGAAGCTGTTTTCGTTGCTGGCCAATGTGGCTGATGTGAAGAGCCTGGTGATCCATCCGGCTTCGACCACCCATGCGCAGCTGCGTGAAGATGAACAGCGTGAGCAGGGGATCCTGCCTAATACGATCCGGCTGTCTGTAGGGACAGAGCACATCCAGGATATCCTGGATGACCTGGAGCAGGCGTTCGCCGCTGTGAAGGACAGAACTGAGCGCAGATGAGATCATGCGGCTCTGGTCATTTGATTCCCGTCAATCTTTCATTGTATAATGAAACAAAGAGGGGGAATGGAGGATGTTGATTTCGACCAGGGGAAGATATGCGCTGCGTGTCATGATCGATCTTGCGGAAACCGGCGGAAGCGGTTATGTGCCGATGAAGATGATCGCTCAGCGGCAGGGCATATCGCTGAAATATCTGGAGCGGATCATTCCGGTTCTGAAGAAGCATGGCATCGTGGAAGGCGTACAAGGCAAGGGCGGAGGCTATCGGCTTTGCCGCAGTCCGCAGGAGTATAAAGTGGGGGAGATCCTGCGGCTGACCGAAGGGGGAAGCATGGCGCCGGTGCACTGCTTGAGCTGTGATGCGACGCCGTGTGAGCGGCGCGGCGAATGCAGGACGATCGCGATGTGGAATGAGCTTTCGCATCTGATCAACGCATATCTGGACGGAATCACGATCGCGGATCTGATGCACAAGAGCGATCGGCAATGCCCAGAGGATCAGGAGAAAAAAAAGCGTCCAGGAAGGGACGTAAAAATTGCGGATATGTCGATAAATTCTTGACTTTTGACACGTTGAAAGATAAAATAATATTTGCCGTAAACGGCATAACTCTCTTTTATTGAGACCCGGTACAATCTCAAACACAAGGAGGAAATGAACAATGCGTCAGACTACAATGACAAAACCTGCTGAAGTGACTCGTACATGGTATGTGGTAGACGGTGCAGGAAAGACTTTAGGACGTCTTGCTACTGAGGTAGCGACTGTGTTAAGAGGAAAACACAAACCTACGTTTACACCGAACGTTGACTGCGGTGACTACGTGATCGTGGTCAATGCAGATCAGATCGTGATGACAGGAAACAAGCTCGATACCGAAAAATACTACAACCATTCCGGTTATGCAGGCGGCCTGCGTGTGCGCAGCGCTCGTGTCATGAAGGAAAAATATACGGTTGAATGGGTAGAGCGCGCCATCAAAGGTATGCTTCCGCACACGAAGTTAGGTGATGTACAGCGCAAGCACCTGTTTGTTTACAAGGGTGCAGAACACCCGCATGCAGCTCAGAAGCCTGTTGAGCTCGTAATCAAAGGATAGGAGGAATAAGAGATGGCAACTAAGAAAAATACAGTAACTTACAATGGTACAGGTCGCCGTAAGACTTCTGTTGCACGTGTCTTCATGACTCCGGGAACAGGAAACATCACAGTAAACGGAAAGACGCTGGAAGACTACCTGCCGCTGGAAACGCTGCGTATGGTCGTACGTTCCCCGCTGGAACTGACAGAGACCCTGAATCAGTTCGATATCAAGATCAATGTCAAGGGCGGAGGATACACTGGCCAGGCCGGCGCGATGCGTCATGGCATCACTCGTGCACTGATGGCCGCAAGCGCTGACTATCGTCCTGCGCTGAAGGCAGCTGGATACGTAACCCGTGATCCGCGTGCTAAGGAACGTAAGAAATACGGCCTCAAGGCTGCCCGTCGCGCTCCGCAGTTCAGCAAGCGATAATTTTAGTTCAAAACAGCTCAAAAACCCCGAAACCATGCGGTTTTCGGGGTTTTTCCTTTTCAGATTGTTTGCCCTGTTTTGGCATAGTCTGACCCGTTTTGAACCATTTTTTATGGGTTAAATTAAGGACAACCACCCCCAAAACAGGGGCTAATGGGTTAAATCATAGGACAACTTTTTTGCCCCCGCTCCCTCCCAAGAGGTCATTTTTGCTTTTTTGTCCCTCTGAAATTTTATGCAAAATCGGTTTGGCAGAGTTTGACCCAATCTGAACAAATGAATATGATTTTATTGCGAAAGCGTTCAGTGTTCCAGCTGGGCGCTTTTTGCATTTCCGGGGACCGACGTTCCGGGATCAGAAAAAGCCGTCACTCTTTTTTTCAAGAAAGTAGTGGCGGCTTTTTCTATTTCCAGAACCAAACACGACAAACAGAAACGAGGTGAAATACGATGAACACGCAAATCATCGCCGTCGCCAACCAGAAAGGCGGCGTCGGCAAAACGACCACCTGCGCGAACTTGGGCATCGGGCTGGCCCAGGCCGGGAAGAAGGTGCTGCTGGTGGACGCCGATCCCCAGGCCAGCCTTACCATCAGCCTGGGCAACCCGCAGCCGGACAAGCTGCCCTTTACCCTGTCTGACGCGATGGGCCGTATCCTGATGGACGAGCCGCTGCGCCCCGGCGAGGGCATCCTGCACCACCCGGAGGGCGTGGACCTCATGCCCGCCGACATCCAGCTCTCCGGCATGGAGGTATCGCTGGTGAACGCCATGAGCCGAGAAACCGTCCTGCGGCAGTATCTGGACAGCGTGAAGGGACAGTATTCCCATATCCTGATTGACTGCCAGCCCTCCCTGGGGATGCTCACAGTCAACGCCCTGGCCGCCGCCAACAGGATCATAGTCCCCGTTCAGGCGGAGTATCTGCCTGCCAAGGGCCTGGAACAGCTGCTGTCCACCATCAGCAAGGTCAAGCGGCAGCTGAACCCTAAACTCCAGATCGACGGCATCCTGCTGACGATGGTGGACAGCCGCACCAATTTTGCGAAAGAGATCGCCGCCCTGCTGCGGGAGACCTACGGCAGCAAAATCAAGGTGTTCGGCACCGATATTCCACATTCAGTCCGGGCCAAGGAGATCAGCGCCGAGGGCAAGAGCATCTTCGCCCATGACCCCGGCGGCAAGGTGGCCGAGGGCTACCGCAATCTGACAAAGGAGGTGTTGAAACTTGAAAAGCAGCGCGAAAAAAGTAGAGCTGGCCTCGGTAGATGACTTGTTCTCCACAGAGGAAAGCCGGGCCGACGCCCAGCGGGAGAAGGTTCTGGAAATTCCCTTGTCGGAGCTGCACCCCTTCAAGGACCACCCCTTTAAGGTCAAGGACGATGAGGCCATGATGGAGACCGCCGACAGCATCCGGCAGTACGGCGTGCTGGTTCCTGCCATCGCCCGCCCGGACCCGAACGGCGGCTATGAGCTGGTCGCCGGACACCGGCGTCACCGGGCCAGCGAACTGGCTGGCAAGGATACCATGCCGGTCATTGTCCGTGACCTGGATGACGATCAGGCCACTATCATCATGGTTGACAGCAATTTGCAGCGGGAAAGCCTGCTCCCCAGCGAGCGAGCTTTTGCTTATAAGATGAAGCTGGAGGCCATGAACCATCAAGGTGCCCGCGCCGATTTAACTTGTTCCCAAGTTGGGAACAAGTTGCCAGGAAAGAAATCCAGTGAGGTATTGGCTGAACAGGTTGGCCAGAGTAAAAACCAGATTTTCCGTTATATCCGCCTCACCGAGCTGATCCCCGAACTGCTGGACATGGTGGATGAGAAGAAAATCGCCTTCAACCCCGCCTATGAGCTGTCTTTCCTCAAAAAAGAGGAACAGGTGGATTTGTTGGACGCAATGGACAGCGAGCAGGCTACGCCGTCGCTCTCCCAGGCCCAACGGCTGAAAAAATACAGCCAGGAGGGCCACCTGACCCTCGACATGATGCGGGTCATCATGGGAGAGGAAAAGAAAAGCGACTTGGACAAGATCACCTTTACCAGCGACACCCTGCGCAAATATTTCCCCCGGAGCTATACGCCCCAGCGGATGCAGGAGACCATCATCAAGCTGCTGGAACAGTGGCAGCGCAAGCGCCAGCAACAGCATGAACGCTGAGAAAGGAGAGCCTATGAGGGATATTTCAGCCAGAGAGCTGAAAGGACATAACATTTTGGCTGTGGAGCGTTTTCGGGACAATACCCGCTGGATGATCGAGTTTTCCGTCCTGCGCCCCTGCACCTACGGCAGCCCCGGCGATGAAACCCGGCTGTTTCTTACCGAGGACGGGTATCAGGCTGCCTTACTCAGCCATCAGCGCCGGGAGATCAAAATCAAAAAGTGCGCCCATGTGATTGAGGGCCACGTCCTGTATGTAAAGAAAAAACGGAGGAAATGAGATGTTCAGAGAAAAAGAAATCTGTGATGCCATTCGCACAGCGTATCTGCACCTGTTCCCTGATAAAAAGGAACGGAAACGGGCGCTTTCCAGATTGGACCTGGAGCTTGTGGCGCAGGGTGTGCGCTATTGTGGGGAAAGCGTCCTTGCCTACCAGACTTCTGGCAGCCATGCGTGCGCCCTGGACTATTACGGGCCGGAATTGTTTCCCCAGCGGGGGTGCTGTATTTACCAAAAAACGGTCCAAAGTCATTCCACCCAGGTGGATGCCGCCTGTATCCGGGAACTGTGGTTTCTGGAGGATGGACGGTTTGTGGAGGTGTCCGGCGTGACTACAAAATACCGTTCGGCATACGAGCGGTTTTCTACCTGCTACCGCACGGTACACCATATCGTCAAGGGCCGGGACTGGCAGGACTATCCGCCAGAGGAGATTGCCGATGCCTTTGAGGACATCAACGACCATCCTTTTGACGGGATGCCCGGAGTTTTCTATGAAGTTTGAGCTGCGTCATAACTGACAGCGGCTTTTTTCATGCCATAAATGCCGAGAGGAGTGATGAAATGGCCGTTTTTCGTATTGAACGGACCCGTGATTATACCGTGATGAGCAACCACCACCTGCGCGACAAGGCGCTGTCACTGAAATCCAAGGGGCTGCTTTCCATGATGCTGTCCTTGCCGGAGGACTGGAACTACACCACCCGCGGCCTCGCCAAAATCTGCAAGGAGGGCGTGGACGCCATCGGCGGGGCGCTGCGGGAGCTGGAAAGCGCCGGGTACATCGTCCGCCACCAGATGCGGGACCGGCAGGGCCGCATCAGCGACACCGAGTATGTTATCTACGAGCAGCCCCAGCCCAAAGCGCCGGATACGCCCCAGCCGGATACGGCTTCACCAGATACGGAAAACCCGTATCTGGATAGCCCGGATACGGAAAAGCCCGCAGAATTAAATATAGAGAAATCAAAGACCCAAAAATCAAATACTCAGGGATCAAGTACCGATTCCATTCCCTTCCGGGGATTTGCGGCGGCCAGGCCGCCGGAACGGAAAGGACGGGATGCGATGTCGGTGGAAGAAATGGAGAGTTATCGGGATTTGGTGTTGGAGAACATCGAGTACGACCACCTGTGCCGGGAGTTTTCGACCTACCGCGAGGATTTGGACGAGATCGTGGAGCTGATCGTGGAGACGGTCTGTGCCAGACGCAAGACCACCCGCATTGCCGGGGCGGACTTCCCCCATGAGGTTGTGCGGTCCCGGTTCTTGAAGCTGGACAGCTCCCACATCGAGTTCGTCATGGAGTGCCTGCACAACAACACCACCGAGGTCCGCAACATGAAGCAGTACCTGCTGACCGTGCTGTTCAACGCACCCACCACCATGAACAACCACTACACGGCCCAGGTCAACCACGATATGCACGCAGGCGGCTGGTAACGGCCGCTTTTCTGCTGCACCGCCCAAGGAGGCACGATATGAACCAGATGGAAATTTTTAAGAACCCGGAGTTTGGGGCTATCCGCACATTTGAGCAGGACGGCAAGGTGCTGTTCTGTGGAACGGATGTAGCAGCTGCTTTGGGATATGCCAATCCCCGTAAGGCCGTCCGCGACCACACCCGCTGTGGAACGAAACGTTCCATAGGGGTCCAGACCGGCAAAAAGGCAGATGGCTCACCCGCCGTACAGATGGTGGAGATGCTCTTTATCCCCGAAGGCGACGTCTACCGCCTTATCGTCCACAGCAAGCTGTCCTCGGCAGAACGGTTTGAACGCTGGGTGTTCGATGAAGTCCTGCCCAGCATCCGCCAGCATGGGGCCTACCTCACCAGGGAAAAGCTGTGGGAGGTCGCCACCTCGCCGGAGGCGC
Organism: uncultured Solobacterium sp.; assembly: GCA_900543035.1. Lineage (GTDB taxonomy): Bacteria > Bacillota_I > Bacilli_A > Erysipelotrichales > Erysipelotrichaceae > Merdibacter > Merdibacter merdipullorum. The sequence goes on along the minus strand of UQPV01000021.1, from coordinate 4,500 downwards.
TGCTTAAACTCTGCTCCGACCTGCTGGCCGAGCGCGAGAAAAATGCGGCGCTGCGGGAAGATAACGCCCGACTGCAAGGCAAGGCCGTCTACTACGACCTGTTCATCGACCTGCGGCACAGCACCAACCTGCGCACCACGGCAAAGGAGCTGGAGGTGCCGGAGCGGCGATTCGTCCGCTTTCTGCTGGAACGCCGGTACGTCTACCGCACCCCGTCGGGCTGTGTGTTGCCCTACGCCAAAGGCAGCAACGAGGGGCTGTTCTGTGTGAAGGATTTTTGCCGCAACGGCCACACCGGCTCCTACACGCTGGTGACGCCCAAGGGCAAGCTGCACTTTGCGGAGCTTCGGTCCCTGATCCTGGTGACGGTATGACGGGCCGCCACCTGTTACGGCGGCTGGTGGTCCCGCCTTAGTACCCAAGACCGCTTTCTGCATAACCGACGAAGGGAGGGATGACCTATGCAGGAGGAAGTGGAAAACAGGACTTTGACGCTGGTAGTCAGCGGCACCAAGTTCACCGGGCGGTTGTTCAAGGCCGCCATATCCAAGTACATGGCCTACCGCAGGGAGAAAAAGCTGGAAAAGCAGCGCGGCCGGGATTCCCCCGTCACCCCCAAGGGCAAACAGACGGTGAAGCAGCTCATCGGGCAGAACCAGGGCGTTTCCAACATCGAGATCAACGACCCGTCCATCCGGGACTTCGAGCGGATCGCCCGCAAGTACGGCGTGGACTATGCGGTGAAAAAGGACCGCAGCACTTCGCCGCCCAAGTACCTGATCTTCTTCAAGGCCCGCGACGCCGACGCGCTGACCGCTGCTTTTTCTGAATACACCCAGAAAAAGGTCAAGAAGGCGGACCGCAGCGAGCGTCCGTCCGTGCTGGAGAAGCTGGCGCAGTTCAAAGAGCTGGTGAAAAGCGCCGTGGTGGACCGCGCCCACAGGAAGGAGCCGGAGCGATGAAGCAGCTGAATGTGAAAAAGCTGGTCCTTTTGAACCTGCCCTATATCCTGCTGGGGCTGTTTGCCACCAACCTGGGGGAAGCCTGGCGTCTTGCCGCCGGCGCGGACGCTTCGGCCAAGATGCTTTCGTTTTTCTCCACGCTGCCGGCGGCGCTGGGGAGCTGGTGGCCCAGCCTGCACCCGCTGGACCTGGCCGTGGGGATTTGCTGCGGCGCGGCGCTGCGGCTGGCGGTGTACCTGAAAGGCAAAAACGCCAAGAAATACCGCCACAACATGGAGTACGGTTCGGCCAGATGGAGTGCATAATCTTAAGTGTAAAGAACTCTACATGGACGCACAGGAGGATATGCACATGAATGATTACAACAAAATCACAGCCCTTTACTCCCGCCTTTCCGTAGGCGACGAGGACAGGGACGGCGGCGAAAGCAACTCCATACAGAACCAGAAGAAGTTTTTGGAAAGCTACGCCAGACAGCTAAAATTGACGAATATCCGGCACTACATTGACGACGATGAAAGCGGCAGATTTTTCGACCGCTCCGCCTACTCCCGCATGATAGAGGACGTAGAAAACGGTAAAATCGGCGTGTGTATTATGAAAGACATGACCCGCTGGGGGCGCGACTATCTCCAAGTCGGCAACGCTATGGAGATATTCAGACGGAACAATGTGCGCTTTATCGCGGTCAACAACGGGATAGACAGCGAGAAGCCCGACACATTGGAGTTTGCGCCCTTTATCAACATCATGTCGGAGTGGTACGCAAAGGACATCAGCAAGAAAGTAAAGACCGGCATTAAGACGAAGGGCATGAGTGGAAAGCCGATTGCCACCGAAGCCCCCTATGGCTATGTCAAATCCCCGGACAACAAGGATTTTTGGATTATCGACGAGGAAGCCGCCGGAGTTGTTCGTTTGATTTTTCGCCTGTTTCTGGACGGAAAAAACCGAAACCAAATTGCCGTATATCTCACGCAGGCGCAAATCCCAACGCCCACATTCTACATGAAAGAGCGCGGGCGGGGAACCTGTAAAAACAGGGCGCTCAATGAGGCCAACCGCTATAAGTGGAACAAAGCCACCCTGACCCATATCCTCACACGGCAGGAGTATTGCGGTGATGTTGTCAACTTCAAGACCACAAAGCACTTCCGCGACAAGCGGAACCACTATGTAGACCGGAGCCAATGGCAGATAACCGAAAATGTGCATGAGCCGATTATTGACCGCACCGACTTTGAAACCGTACAGCGGATTTTGGAAAATGCGCCCGTCAAACGCCCCAACGGGGACGGGGAAATCCACCCTTTGTCGGGCTTGCTTTTCTGTAAGGATTGCGGTGCGAAAATGCACATTCGCATAGATTATCGGAATGGCGGCAAGCGTCATGTTGCCTATTGCAGCGAGTACCACAAGGGAAAAGCCAAAAACCCCAAATGCAATTCCCCGCACATCATTGACGCGGATTTGCTCATGCAGACCATCGCGGAAGTGCTGAAGAAAATCGAGGACTATTCTATCAGCAACTGGGCGGAATTTGAAGCCTTAGTGAAAAAGAACCTTGCCATGCAGCAGACCGACAAGACCAAGAAACAGCAGAAGCGTATCCCGCAAATCACGACGCGCCTTGAACAGATTGACAAGGTGCTGAACAAGCTCTATGAGGACAACGCCCTCGGCACGATCCCGCAAGACCGCTATGAGCAAATGTCGCAGAAGTATTCAGAAGAATACTATGCGCTGAAAGCGGAGCTTGCCGAGCTGCAAGAGCAGCTATCCGCTTTTGAGAACGCGGGCGGACGGGCGCAGAAGTTTTTGAAGCTGACGGAACGCTACGCTGCCTTTACCGACCTGACCCCCGCCATTCTCAACGAGTTTATCAGCCGGATTGAAGTGCATGAGCGCGACAAGAAAAGGGCAAAACAAGCCATTCAGCACATCGGGATATATTTCAACTATATCGGCAAATTTGAGAACGAAGTGACACAGCTTACAGAGCCAACGGAGCAGGAAATCCGGCAAATGCGGGAGAAAATCGAGGAAGCCCAAAAGGAAAAGAGCCGCGCCTACCACCGGCAGTATTCAAGGGAGTACCGGGCGCGTAACCTTGAAAAGCGACGGGAGTATGACCGCATGAAAGCACGGGAATACCGGGCAAAGAAAAAGGCACAGGAAGCCGCCGCAGCACCCGCACAGTAAAACCGAATACTGACAACCAAGAGGGATTTTCCGGGCTACGGGAAATCCCTCTTTTGCACCCAGAGAAAGGAGCCGCCTATGGCAGAACAGAACGGGACACCTCAATCCCCCGACAGTGTTATCACGACACAGAGGGACGGACAGACCATCGTTGCGGAGTTGTTTTTCAATCACAGAAGCGCAGAAACATTCCGCGACAAGCTGCTGAAAGCGATACTTGCCGACTATTCGCATTTTTCTGCGTCTGACGGTCAAGAGCCGTAAAAACGGAATATTTGACGATTGGAACACTCTGGACGAGGAATGTATCGCCAGAGCATTTTCTATTGAAAAAGTGGATGAAGATTTTGTAAAGGAAGCAAAAGGAATCGTAGTCGGCTCTCCGTCATATATGGCACAGATGACACCGCAGATTCATAATTGGCTGTTTGAAAAAGCAGGAGAGTTAGAGTTTCCGGGGAAAATGGGTGGCGCATTTGCAACAGAGCAGTACACACATGGTGGCGGAACTCAGGTCATTCAGTCTATTTTGACAATTGAGATGGTAAAGGGAATGCTCTGCTATTCAGGCGGTATGGCTTGTGGAAAGCCAGTGATTCATCTTGGACCGGTCGGAGTAAATAATAATATGGAAAAGTTCAATGGAATGGGAAATTATAAAGAGTATTTTAATATTTATGGGAAGCGCTTTGCACAAAAGGCAGTAGAGATATTTAATAAAATATAACAAGATTCCATATCAAAAAAATAGAATTGTAAAAACTGCACAAACAGTTCTTTGTATTATTGTTAATTATGTTAAAATAGTCTCTTGCGCTTTAACGCAAAAAAGTGTAAAACATAATATAGTTAAAGAAAAGAAATGCAGTGAAAGGGATACGTCACAAAAGAGAACGCGATTTCAGAGAGTCGTTGGGTGGTGCGAAGCGACAGAACGGATTTTGTGATATCACCCGGGAGCATCCCTCTGAAATATTTAACATATTTAACATCAGAGCTAAAGTAAGCAGGGACGTAATCTTCACGTTACAGAAGAAACTGTTTGAGAATGACAGTGATGAGAGACTGTAGTTAGTGATAAATGCAGTAATACAAAGTGGTACCACGGAAGATAAATCCGCCTTTGTTATCCGAAAGGATAGCGAAGGCGTTTTTTTATTGTATGGAAACATACACGCAAGATCGATAATAATTTCAGAAATGCTGATTGGTGTTCCTGAGATTAATATATAATCAAAATATAAAGAAAGAGGGATTATTATGAGTGGAATACTTATGATGATAATTGCCATCGTAGTGCTCGGAGGAGCCTATCTTCTGTATGGCCGTTATCTCC
>UQPV01000020.1 GCA_900543035.1 uncultured Solobacterium sp. | reverse complement strand
TTGCGGTCCTTGCGCTGTTTATAGTGATTTTTGTCCTTCTTTTTGATCTTTCTGGAGACCTGTCTTCTGAGATCCAGCGGACCGAGATCCACGCCGGCGCGCTTGAACGTGCCGTCTTCGATATAGGTGTAGATGGTCTTTTCGGAGATGTCGATCTCAGGATGAGACTGAAGGATGGCGTAAGGGGAAAGGCCCTGCTTGATCAACGGTCTGATGAGAGAACCGATCTCAATGAGATGAGATTCAGAGATATCGATGCCTTCGCGCGCGGCGGAAAGGGTCTGTCTGTACTGTGCGTCGGCAATGGAAGCATCATAGCGGAAATGATCGAAACGACAGGAACTGACCTTGGCGCAGCCATTGCAGGCACCGGGAGAATGATCCCTTCTGCGACAGGAGAAGGGGATGAAAGCAGAGCAGGAAGGCCTGCAATGGCGGCCGAGCCGGCAATGGCTGTAATTGGTGCATTCCAGAGGGAGAGGGAACTTGTGAGAGATGTAGCGATGGAGATCGATCTCTCTGCCGACGGTAGATTTGTCCTTACCGATGGTCCTGGCGATAGCGGTCCTGGTAGAGCCGTTAAAGATGCCGGTCTCGATGATCTTGCGTTCATCGAGAGTGATGTGAAGATGCTTATTAGAAGAAGCCATAAAAGATACCTCCGATCAAAGCGAGGCATCCAGGTCTGGACAAAGATAATGATACGCGCAGGAAGAGTAAATGCAACTTGCAGTTCGTGGAGACTAAATGCAATTTCGGCTCACTTAGAGTTGCGTTTACTTTTTCACTTCAGTCTGAATGAAAAATTGAGACTGCCTGATTGAAAGCGCTTACCCCTGAGTGGTATAATGAGGATGACATGAAACGTGGCAATAGGAAGGAAGGTGGTGTGCGAAGGCGAACATATCCAGATGCATATAAATGAGCAAGGACCGCTCTCTGCCTTATGCGAATGACATCTATGCATGGACAACGGCGCGGGCGTATCATCGTCAAGGAGCTGTATCATCATTGATCAGCCGCGTTTTCATGCAGATACGGCATCCACAAGTAAGGAAAGGAATGATAGGTTAACATGAAGAAGAGGAAAATGATTTCCGCGATGCTTGCTTTGTTGATGAGCGTCACGGCTGTATCCGGCATGAGCGTGTCCGGTGTTCGTGCGCAGACCAATGAGGAAAAGGCAAGAGAGATCGTCGCGGACATGACACTGGAAGAGAAGATCGGCCAGAAGCTGATGCTCTCTTTCCGCAGCGGCTGGACGATGCGGGACGGCACGAGCGTTTCCGCCGTCACGACGATCAATGATGAGATCTATGACATCATCGGCACTTATGATATCGGCAGCGTGATCTTGTTTGCCGCCAACTTTGATCCAGATGCCACCGTCAATGTGGAGCTGACGGATGGCCTGCAGCGGGCGGCGATGGATGAGAGCTTAGGTAAAAACGCCATCCCGCTGATGCTCGGCGCTGACCAGGAGGGCGGCATCGTGTACCGGCTGACCGGCGGAACGGCGCTGCCGGGCAATATGGCGCTTGGAGCGAGCGGGGATACGGACAATGCCGTCATGGCCGGAGAGATCATCGGCAGCGAGCTGAGCGCGGTCGGCGTGAATGCCAACTTCGCGCCGGACGCCGATGTGAATAATAATGCGAACAACCCGGTCATCGGACTGCGTTCCTTCAGCAGTGATCCGCAGATCGCCGCTGAGTTTACCTCCGCATACATCGCAGGCGTGCAGAAGCAAAATGTCGCAACGAGCGCCAAGCACTTCCCGGGCCATGGCAATGTGTCCACGGATTCCCACACCGGGCTGCCTTCCATCGATTCCACGAAGGAAGAGCTGTATGCGACTGAACTGGTGCCGTTCCAGGCGGCCATCGATGCCGGAACGGACATGATCATGACCGCGCATATCCAGTTCCCCAACATCGTGACGGAACAGCTGTATTCCAGCCTGCAGGATGAATGGATGAGCCCGCCGGCGACGATGTCCCGCGAGATCCTCACCGACCTGCTCAGAGGAGAGATGGGCTTTGACGGCGTCATCGTGACCGATTCCATGACGATGGACGGCGTAGCCAATTACTTTGATGTGAATGAGCGCAACCTGCTGGCCGTCAAGGCAGGCGCCGACATCCTCGACATCCCGTTCAATGACATGAGCTCATGGGCAGACATGGAGAGCAAGCTGATCCCGCTGATCGACGCTTTCGTTCAGGCATATACAGAAGAAGACGGCTATCAGGGCATTACCCTCTCTCAGGATGAGCTGGATGAATCTGTCGTCCGCATCCTGACCATGAAGTTCAACCGCGGCATCATGGATCTGGCAGAAGACGAGCGTACGCTGGAAGAGAAGAAGGCCGTGGCTGAGGAAGTGGTCGGCTCTGTGGTTAATCGAGAGAGCGAGAGACTGATCTCCGCCAATGCCGTTACGGTCGTCAAGAATGAAAACGATCTCTTGCCGCTGAAACTGGATGAGCATTCAAGGGTATTGTTTGCATCAACGTATTCCCGCAACAACAACCGTTTCGTTCTGGCATGGGAACGGGCAAAACAAGCCGGACTGATCCCGGAGGGTGCGGATTACAAGATCCTCCAGCACTATAACTGGACCGGCCTGCCGGATCAGGTCAACAGCGCGATCAACTCGGATGGCACGAACTTCTATGGCACGAACCAGGATCTGCTGGATTGGTGCACGGTGCTCGTGCATGCATCTGAGATCTCCAGCGCATCCAACATCGATGGTTACCGCGTGACCTGCCCGCAGCTGTTCATCAACTATTGCGAAGGCTTGGGTAAGGATACCGTGGCCATCTCGCTGAATCAGCCTTATGATGTGCAGGCGTTCTCAGAGGCAGATGCCATCGTAGCCGTCTATGGCACGACGAGCGCAGGGCTGGACATCACGGAATCATTCGGCGGTGGAACCATCAGCGCGAATGCGGCGTTCAGCCCGAACCTGACGGCTGGCGTGGAAGTCATCCTGGGTACGTTCGGCGCATCTGGAAAGCTGCCGGTCGATATCCCGAGATATATTTCCGGTACCGGAACATATTCAGATGAGATCGTCTATCCGCTGGGACACGGGCTGTCTTATGATTCGCTCGTTCCAGATCCGGACAAGCAGGCGCTGCAGACAGCTATCGAACAGGCAGAAGCATTGGATCTCAGCGAGTTTACCGAAGCGTCCGTAACGGCTGCCAAGGAAGCGCTTGCTGCGATGAACGAAGCGCTGGCTGATGCGCAGAATACGATGCTGACGCACAAGCTGGCACAGTCTGTCGTCGATGAGAGCACGAACACGCTGAATGAACGTATGGACGCGCTTATGGAGCTGCTCGTCTATGACACGGATAAATCTGCGCTTTCCGCGGCCATTGATGATGCGATGGCATTGCAGGAAGAGGACTACACAGAGGACACGTGGGCGGCATTCGCGCAGGCGCTGGCTGATGCCAAGGCCGTGCTGGAAGCGAATGTGGACCAAGAGCAGGTCGACGCCGCTTTACAGGCGCTGAAGGATGCACAGGCAGCGCTGACGCTGCGCGGCAGCGAGGCGCCGGAAGATCCGCAGCCTTCTGAAGGCGGAGAGAACAAGCCGGATGATACAGAGACCGGCGCAGCCACGGGCATGGGACTGCTGGCGGCTGCTTTCCTGGCATCTGCCGCAGGTGTGCTCTGCCTGAATCGCAGAAGAAGGACACATTAACGGAGAGGATCGGTGCGCTTAAGCAGCATCCCATAAGGAAGTAAACAGATTTTGGTCAGAACCGGCATGTTGCACCACGCCGGTTCTGATTCGTTTAGGGTCATCTTCCAATCTGTAAAGGGATGTGGCTGTGCCCCACATGGGTTAGAGAGCTTGCGTGTCATCGCAAGAGCCTTGTCGGCGATCGTGCTCAGGCGACGGTCTTTAGCATTTCTTAGAATATTTCGTCTGTCAGCTTGACAGGAGAAAGATCGATCAGGGTGAGCGCTTTTTTCATGATATAATCATGGGGATGAGGAGGCGGTGTGGTGACAGAGAAAGAAGAGATGAAGATGCTGCTGGCCGAGGCGCTGAAACAGTGCATGAGAAAGGTGCCGCTGGAGAAGATCACAGTGACGCAGATCGTCAGGACATGCGGAACGACCAGACAGACATTTTACCGTCATTTTCAGGATAAATATGATCTGGTCCACTGGGTATTTGATCAGATCCTGATGCAGTCTTTTGCGCATATGGGAGAAGGCAAGACCGTTTATGAAGCGCTCGTCAACAAATTCACCTATATAAGAGAAGAGCTGATCTTCTTTCAGGCCGCGTTTCGCTGTGATACGCAGAACAGCTTGCGTGAGCATGATTTCCGGCTGATCTTGGCTTTTTATACCGACCGGATCACCCGCATCTGCCCGCTTTCCGACACCTTGCGCTTTCAGTTGGAGATGTATTGCCAGGGATCGGTGTATATGACCGTGAAATGGCTCATGGAAGGTGCGCAGCTCGCTCCGCTGCAGCTGGCTCGGCAGCTTTGTGACGCAACGCCCGCTGAGCTGGAAAAGACTTTTCGCAGATTAGAACTGAAGTGACAGATCAGGTTTTCTGTCACTTTATCTGAATGCGCTAAGCTGATAAACTGAAGATGTAAGCAGTTACAAGAAAAGGAGAGTGCAATATGACCAATCGAATCATGCTCAATGAAACATCTTATCATGGTGCAGGGGCGATCCAGGAGATCGCTGCGGAAGCGAAGTCAAGAGGATATCAGAAAGCCCTTGTCTGCTCCGATCCGGACCTGATCCGCTTTGGAGTGACCGGAAAAGTGACCGATATCCTCGATCAGGCTTCCCTTGCCTATGAGATCTATTCTGACATCAAGGCTAATCCGACCATCGAAAATGTGCAGAAGGGCGTTGCTGCGTTCAAGGCTGCTCAGGCCGATTATATCATCGCCATCGGCGGCGGCTCTTCCATGGATACGGCCAAAGCGATCGGCATCATCATCGCGAACCCGGAATTCGAGGATGTGCGCAGCCTGGAAGGCACTGCCCCGACAAGCAAGCCCAGCGTACCGATCATCGCGGTACCGACCACGGCCGGCACCGCCGCGGAAGTGACCATCAACTATGTCATCACCGATGTGGAGCGGAAACGCAAGTTTGTCTGCGTAGATCCGCACGATATGCCGGTGATCGCGGTCATCGACCCGGATATGATGGCATCGATGCCTAAGGGGCTTACTGCCGCGACCGGCATGGATGCGCTGACCCATGCCATCGAGGGCTATACGACCAAGGCGGCCTGGGAGATGACCGACATGTTCCACCTCAAGGCCATCGAGATCATCAGCCGTTCGCTGCGCGGCGCCGTGGCCAACGAAAAGGCAGGCCGGGAAGGCATGGCGCTGGGCCAGTATATCGCCGGCATGGGCTTCTCCAACGTCGGCCTGGGCATCGCGCACTCCATGGCCCATACGCTGGGCGCGGTCTATGACACGCCGCATGGCGTCGCCTGCGCGATGATGCTGCCGATCGTTATGGAATATAACGCTGAATGCACTGGTACTAAATACCGCGAGATCGCCAGAGCGATGGGCGTGAAGGGCGTTGACGAGATGAGCCAGGAAGAATATCGCAAGGCCGCTGTCGACGCTGTGCGTCAGCTGTCCATCGATGTCGGCATCCCGACCAAGCTGGAAGCGCTGAAGGAAGAGGATCTGGATTTCCTCGCGCATTCCGCGCACGAGGATGCCTGTGCCCCTGGCAATCCGAAAGACGCTAGCGAAGAAGACCTGAAGGCATTGCTCAGAAAACTGATGTAAGAAACAAGCATCTGCCCGGCGCAGGTGCTTTTTCTTCGGGAAAGGGGTATAATGGCCTCAGGAAGGAGCATGATATGGACATTCTGGAAGCGATGCGCGCGCGGCACAGCGTGCGCCAATATACGACACAGCCTCTGTCCGCAGCGCAGGTGCAGCGCCTGCAGGAAGAGATCGACACATGCAACCGCGAAAGCGGCCTGCACATTCAGCTGATCAAAGATGAACCGAAAGCTTTTGAAGGGTTTCTCGCCCATTATGGAAAGTTCCAGCACGTGCGAAACTACATCGCCATGATCGGACAGAAAGGGTCAAAATTGGAAGAGACATGCGGATACTATGGTGAACGCCTTGTCTTGTTGGCACAGCAGCTGGGCCTGAACACCTGCTGGACAGCCATGACTTATCGCAAGATCAAGACAGCTTTTACAGTGGATGAAGGAGAGAAGCTGTGTATCGTCATCGCCATCGGTCATGGCGCAAGCCAGGGGACAGCACATCGCAGCAAACACATGGAGGAAGTGAGCGAGCCCATAGATCCGATGCCACAGTGGTATCGAAACGGCATCGAAGCAGCGCTGCTTGCCCCTACCGCCATGAATCAGCAAAGGTTTTGTTTCGCTTTGCGCAAAGAGCGAGTCAGCGTTCGCGCTGGCCGGGAATTTTATACGAAGGTCGATCTGGGCATCGTGAAATATCATTTTGAGATCGGCGCCGGTCAAAGCGGCTGGACATGGGACGAACGCGCATGAGCAGAAAAGTCATCTTATACATTGCGCAAAGCTTGGATGGCTGCATCGCCGATCCCCATGGCAAGGTGGATTGGCTGGATGAAGCGTCAGCGGAAGATGCAGGCTATGCGGCATTTGCAAAGACCATCGACACCGTGATCCTCGGCCATCGGACATACTGCCAGATCCGTGACGAACTTTCGCCTGCGATCTGGCCATATGCCGGCATGCAAAGCTATGTGCTCACTCATCAGGACCGGCCCGCGCAAGAGGGCATCCGCTTTGTCTGTCAGCCGGTGACGGCGCTGATCCATACGCTGAAACAGGAACAGGGGAAGGACATCTGGATCTGCGGCGGCAGCGATGTGATCGATCAATGTGTGCGAGCCGATCTGATCGATGAATATCACATCACCACGCTGCCGCTCATCTTAGGCGGAGGCATCCCGCTGTTCAAGTCAGATGGACCCATGCGCAGGCTGAAGCTGCTGCGCGTCAGCTCGACATCTGGACTGGTAAATATGATATATGAGAGAAAGCAGAGTGAATATGATGAATGAAATCAAAGCGAGAGTGGAACAGCTGCGCGCCCAGATGAAGGCGCATGGCGTGGATGCCTATATCGTTCCGACATCCGATTTCCACGAAACCGAATATGTATGTGATCATTTCAAGGCAAGAGAGTACATGAGCGGCTTTACCGGTTCGGCCGGCACTTGTGTATTCACGGCCGATGAGGCGAAGCTGTGGACCGACGGCCGTTATTTCATCCAGGCCGCGAAGCAGCTGGAAGGCAGCGGCATCGAGCTGATGCGTATGGGCGACGAGGGCGTCCCAACGATCGAAGCCTATCTGTGCGATGTCCTGCCCGCTCATGCCACGCTTGGCTTTGATGGCCGGGTCATGAACACCGCCATGGTCGAGCGCCTGTGCGCTCAGCTCAGTGAAGTGACGATCAGCTGTGACATGGATCTGGTCGGCGCGATCTGGCATGATCGTCCGGCACTGCCTGCGTCAAAGACCTTTGAGCTGGCACAGCGTTATACAGGCAAGAGCGCGGCGCAAAAGCTCAGCGAGGTGCGTGAAGCCATGGCAGAGGCCGGCGCGGACATCCATATCATCACCCGTGTCGATGATATCGCCTGGCTGCTCAACATGCGCGCCGATGATATCCCATGTTTTCCCGTAGCCTTATGTTATATCCTCATCGATCAGCAGGATGCCGTGCTTTATCTCAATGACGCGCGGCTGAGCGATGATCTGAAGACGACCTTTGCGCAGATCGGCGTGCGCACGGCAGCGTATGACGCGATCTATGAAGAGGTGAAGCATATCCCCGCATCCAGCAAAGTATTGCTGGACAAAGCGAACACGAACTATCGCATCACGGCTTCTCTGCCGCAGGAGGTGACCATCATCGACCGACCGAATCCGATCGTGCTGATGAAGGCAAAGAAGAATCCGGTGGAGCTGGAAAACATCCGGCGCTGCCATATCCGCGACGCGGTGGCGATGACCCGCTTCATGTATTGGCTGAAGACACATGTGGGCAAAGAGAAGATCACCGAGATCTCGGCGAGCGATCAGCTGCTGGGTTTCCGGCAGGAACAAGAGCATTTCATCGAACCGATCCAGACTGCTTCTGCGTACCAGCGACACGCGGCCTTGATGCATTATATCGCCACGCCGGAAAGCGATGTGGAGCTGAAGGCAGAAGGGATGCTGCTGGTGGACAGCGGCGGCCAGTATGAGGAAGGGACGACCGACATCACACGGACCTTCGTGCTGGGTGAGCTCAGCGACGAATGCAAGCTGCACTTCACGACGGCATTGCGGTCGATGATCCGTCTGGCGAAGGCGCGTTTCCTGTATGGATGCCGGGGGATGAACCTGGACATCCTGGCGCGCGGACCGCTGTGGGACCTTGACCTGGACTATAAATGCGGGACCGGACATGGCATCGGGCATGTGCTGAATGTGCATGAAGCGCCCAACGGATTCCGCTGGCAGATCGTGCCGGAGCGCAATGACAGCTGCGTGCTGGAAGAAGGAATGGTGCAAAGCGATGAGCCAGGCGTATACCTGGAAGGGAAATATGGCATCCGTCACGAGAATGAGACGGTAGTGCGTAAAGGAACAAAGAATGAATATGGCCAGTTCATGTACCTGGAGACGATCACGTTCGTGCCGATCGACCTGGATGGCGTGGACCCGAACGTGCTGATGCCGGATGAGCGGCAGTGGCTGAACGCCTATCATGCGGAAGTATACGAAAAAGTCTCTCCGTATCTGAACGATGCGGAGAGGACGTGGCTGAAGCAGGCGACCAGAGCGATCTGATTGCCTGCGTTATTGCGTGACATAAGCGTGGATCGTGTCTGCGAGCTGATCAGTGAGCTCACGCTGAAAGGCGGCGTCGGCGAGGATGCGCATATCCTCGGCAGAGGTGATGAAGCCAAGTTCCAGCAGGACAGAGGGCGCTTCATTCAGCGCCAGCACGAGCAGGTTGGATTCATCCTGATCGCGCATCTCCCGCGCTTCGGTATAATTTAATGCGCTGAGCGTATCGTTCAGTGCCTGGGCAAGCGAATATGACCGTGTGTCAGAAAACGACGACCACACTTCAAAGCCGCTGGCTATGAATTCAGAAGAATTCAGATGAATGGATATAAACGCGTCTGCCTGCGCGTCATTGCTGATCATCACGCGCTGGAACAGATCTTCGCTGACCAGCTCAGAGAGCGCTGTGTCGGTGGAACGCGTATAGATGACCGTGTAGCCGCGCTGTTCCAGCGCAGCGCCAAGCTGCAGCGCGATCTGCAAGGTGATGTCTTTTTCGGTATATCCGCTGCCTATGCTTCCGCCATCTACGCCGCCATGACCCGGATCGATGACCACGGTGGGGCGTTCGATCTGCGCTTCTGCCGCGGGAAGCGGATCTGTTGTAGTGTGGCGCTCAGTTTCCTTAGGGAGGAACAGCGCGCTGACCGGCGTGATGACACATTGCAGTGTCAGCACGGTCAGAAGGCATACCGTCAGCTGCATGATCTTTCTCATCAGGATCATCTCCTTTTTTTTCGTCATTATAGAGGAGCATGGGAAAGATGTAAAATACTTGCTTCGCATATTCATATATGCTTGATGTGCATATTAGCCTGCAATCTTGCTTTCAGCTGTGATCATGGGCTGTGTTGAAGATGCCTGCGACGTATGGAAGAGGATATGAAACAGGCATTTTACGAAGCCCATGCCAGGGCATACAATGAAAAGGTCTAAATGATGGGTCTGTACACAGGCCTTCAAGGCGTTATGCCTGGAAAGGAGCAAAGATGGAGAAGTTACCGAGAATTGCCTTTGGCACATGGGCATGGGGAAATGACGGGACCTTTGGCCCGGCACTGGATGAGGAAGCGCTGCGGCCGGTATTTGATGCCGCTATGCAAGAAGGAACGGTCCTCTGGGATACCGCTTATGTCTATGGGATGGGCGAATCAGAAAAGCTGCTGGGCCGGTTTTTGCGGCACGTGCCGCGTGACGCATACATGATCTCTGATAAGTTCACTCCGCAGTGTGCCAACGCGGATGCTGAGAATCCGGTCAGTGAGATGTTTGAGATCAGCGCGCATCTGCTTGGGAGCGAGCAGATGGATTATTACTGGATCCATAATCCGCTCGATGCGCCAAGATGGGTCAAAAAGATCATCCCGCTGGCCAAGGCCGGCAAGATCGGCAAGATCGGGCTGTCTAACCACAGCTTGGCACAGATCCATGAGGCACAGCAGATCCTGGCAGAAGCAGGGCTGGCAGTAGGCGCCGTGCAGAATCATTTCAGCCTGCTCAACCGCTCATCGGCGCAAAGCGGGATCCTGAATTATTGTCATTCGCAGGGCATCCCGTTCTTTTCTTACATGGTGCTTGAGCAAGGCGCGCTCAGCGGCAAGTTTGATGAGGCGCATCCCTTCCCTGCAGGCAGTGAGCGAGCGCGCGTATATGATCCGATGCTCAAGCGGCTGACAACGCTGAATGCTGGCTTGCAAGAGCTTGCGGACCGTCATCAGTGTTCGATCGCGCAGCTGGCGATCGCCTGGGCCATCGCTAAAGGCACCGTGCCGATCATCGGCGTGACCAAGAGAGATCAGGTCACCGATGCCATTGCGGCTGCCTCTGTCGCGCTGAGCGAAGCTGAGGTGCTGCAAATGGAGAAGCTGGCCGATCAGCTTGGCATCTGTGTCGTCCGTTCCTGGGAAGAAGAGATGCGATGACCCTTTGAAAAAAATCAGATCATAAAAGGACAGGAGCGCATTAAATGAAGCTCCTGTCCTTTTTGACGGAATATGAGGTTTTAAAGTAAATTCGGAGCATATGCAGAATGATTTCTAATGAATGTTGTCACTGGGGATATATTTCAGATCTTGTAAGTCTTTGCAGCATATTCTATGTAAAAATCATGCGTGACAGAGCTATCTCGTACTTTATGCTCTCTGGGATCTGCTAAATCCTCTTCGACTAGCTGCGCCATTTTTTAGCCTGAGCTGCAGCTAGAGAGATCGCTTCACTGTCTTTGTCCGGATCAGCAGCAACGTGAAAAGGATCTGCTCCTTTTTCTGCATATTCCCAAAATGGCTATGCGTTTTAAACGCTTGTTTGTATGATATGAAAGGGAACATGAACGCACTCATGAGAAAATTGCTGGCAGGATCCACAAAGCTTCGGGCAAGCAAAATATACTAATTATGCTTCCATTTATGCCATTTCGATTGTTCGTGTGAAAACCATATGATATTTGTAAATTGAAAGAGATGACATTGTGGGAGGTGAAATAGAATGCTGATCGTTGTAATGAAGATCCAATGGATTCAATTACTGCATTAAATATATTTGGTTACAAGTACAGAAATAGTGACTCGTTTGCTTAAAGGAGAAGCATCATTGTATGACAGATCTGAGTCAGTATTTGCTGTTATTTTGTCGTGCTTATCTTTATGCCTGCTATTTGTTCTGGATGTTATAAATGCAGATGCATTCATGATAAAAAATATGGAGATATCAAAAAATGAAAATATATAAAATATTCAAAAAATTTATGTATGTTATTGACCTTTTTGTAGTTATGATCTGTTTGTATTGTTGGATGATAAATGATTTTAATAGCAATTTGCATGATCTTGGCAGTAAGGCCATTATCGTTTGTGTCTGCGTTAATCTATGCTGTTTCATATTTGAAAAAAAGATCTTGAGCAGATCAAACAAATAGTTTAAATGGGTCAATCATATTGATTTACAAAGACAGTATTATTGGATGTTCAGACCGATGCCGGATACCGGCATCGGTTTTATCTTGCCTGATCAAATTTATCTTTGAGCAGCTGATGGAATCGCTTCATGATCGGGTGATCATCGTCTTTCCGGTAATACAGGCCAAAAGACAGCCGCTGCTTCAGATCAGTGACAGGGATATAGCATAAGTCCGGATCACGCATCTGCGCGACATCGGGATACAGCGTATAGCCTATGCCTGCTTTGGCCAGGGTGAAGGCACATTCCACGCTTTCCGTAAAATAGCGCTCATCTTTGCCATGGGTCTCTAGCAGTTGATTTTGGATGGCGAAGATCTGCGCAGGTGTCTGCCGCGGGGAACACAGGATGATGTTGCCTTGCAGCTGGGCAAGCCGCAGCGATCCATACCGGGCCAATGGATGATCTGGTGCACAGACAAGGGCAATAGGGACCTTGCAAAGCTCCCGGAAAGCGATGGATGCTTTCATGTCATCTTCCAGGATGCCGAATGACGCGTGGATCTGCTTATTCGCGATCATCTCCAGGAGGGAAAGAAAGGGGACCATCCGCACGCTGGGACGGACCTGAGGGAATTCAACGCTCAGCTCTTTGAACAGAGCCGGGAGCAAACGAAGTTCCATATGATTATGGCAGCCGATCTCAAAAGGGGTCAGCTGCTCATGGCGGCTCAGCCGTTCTCTTGCGGAAAGCGCGGTCTTCAGGATCAGCTGCGCGTCTGGCAGGAAGAGCATGCCTTCCTGGGTGAGAGAGACGCTTTTGCTGGTTCGCCGGAACAGTCTGACATCGAGCTCTTCTTCCAGGGAACTGATCTGATGGCTGACGGCTGGCTGGGTGATCTTCAGTTCCTCTGAGGCTCTGGAAAAGTTCAGATGCTCGGCGACCGAAAGAAAGCATTCGAGCTGAATGGTATTCATCTTCATCATTCCTTCTTAAAGATGTGAATAGCAATCAATAAATATTTTTTATAGATTATAACATCTTTGAATTTCACATTCAAGCTTGCAAGCATTACAATTCCTTACAGAACAAGTCGTCAGCAAACGAACTGTTCGAAAGCGAAAGTCAGAAATGGAGGTGCGCTAAGACATGGCTGAAGAAGACCAAGAGGAACGTTTGTTATTTCTGATCAAGAAGATCAGCATTCAACTGGAAATGCAGATGGAACGGCGTCTGCGCAAGAGCGATCTCAGCGGTGTGCAGATGTATCTGCTGGTGTATATCTTGCGGCATCATCCTCATGGCACTTATATCACGGAATTATGTCATGAGATCGGTGTTTCTAAGACGACGCTGTCCATATTGATCAAAAAGCTCAGAGAAAAAGGCTATCTTTGTTTTCAGATGACGCCCGGGGATGAGCGCAAGAAGCGGATCTTGCCGACCGCGCGGCTGAATGCCTGCGCCGACATGTTCATGGCACGGGCGAAAGAGATGGAGGACGCGGTCTGCAGCGGTATCGATACTGTTGAGCAGGCTCAGCTCATCGCTTTGGAAAGCAAGGTCCACAGACATCTTGAGGATATGGAAGAAAGACAGAGAAAAGACAGGAGGGCTTAAGATGAAGACCGTTTTGGCACAACTGAGACAGTATAAGAAAGATTCCCTGCTCACGATGGGATTTACGATACTGGAGGTGATCATGGAAGTGCTGCTGCCTTTTGTCACAGCGATGATCATCGATGAGGGGCTGGAACGCTCCGACCTGTCCGCGGTGGCGCGGCTGGGCGTGATCATGCTCGTGATGGCGGCAGTCAGCCTGATCTCCGGCGCGATGGCTGGCAAGTTCGCGGCCAGCGCATCTTCCGGCTTTGCCTGCAACTTGCGGGAAAGCATGTATGTAAAAGTACAGGATTATTCATTTTCCAATATTGACAAATTCAGCACGGCTGGTCTGGTCACTCGGATGACGACCGATGTGACCAATGTGCAGAATGCCTTTCAGATGATCATCCGCATCGCGGTGCGGGCTCCGCTCATGCTCATCTTCAGCATGATCATGTGTTTCATCATCAGCCGGCAGCTCAGCCTCGTGTTCTTGGCGGCGCTTTGCTTTCTCGCGGTGATCCTGGTGTTCATCATGCGCAAGGCTTCCGCGGTATTCTTGGAAGTATTTGACCGCTATGATGACCTGAACGCCAGCGTGCAGGAAAATGTCACGGCCATCCGGGTCGTCAAGGCATATGTCCGGGAAGAGCAGGAGAATGCTAAGTTTCAGAAGGCGGCGCATCATCTGTATGATCTTTTTGTCAAGGCAGAGAGCCTGCTGGCGCTGAATAATCCGGTCATGATGCTCGTCGTTTATGCCTGCATCACGGCAGTATCGTGGTTTGGCGCACATTTCATCGTCGCGGGCTCGATGACCACCGGCGATATCACTTCGCTGTTCAGCTATATCATGTCGGTGATGATGTCGCTGATGATGCTCTCCATGATCTTCGTCATGATCACCATGAGCACGGCCAGCGTGCGCCGTATCGCGGAAGTGCTCAATGAGCAGCCGGAGCTGCGCGAGCCTCAAGAGCCGGTAAAGGAAGTAAAAGATGGCCGCATCGACTTTGATCATGTCAGCTTCGCTTACCGTAAAGGCAGCGGCGAGGATACGCTGAGCGACATCGACCTGCATATCCGTTCCGGCGAAACGATCGGCGTGATCGGCGGAACGGGCTGCGGCAAATCCAGCCTGGTGAGCCTGATCAGCCGTCTGTACGACGCCAGCGCCGGTACGGTGCGGGTCGGCGGCATAGACGTGCGCGACTATGACATGGAAGTGCTGCGCAATGAGGTCGCGGTCGTCCTGCAGAACAATGTGCTGTTTTCCGGCACGATCCTCGATAATCTGCGCTGGGGCAATGAAGACGCCACGGAAGCAGAATGTGAGGCGGCCTGCCGCGCAGCCTGTGCCGATGAGTTCATCGAGCGGATGCCGAAGCGTTATGAGACATGGATCGAGCGCGGCGGCACCAATGTGTCTGGCGGTCAGAAACAGCGGCTCTGCATCGCCAGAGCCTTGCTGAAGCGGCCAAAGGTGCTCATCCTCGATGATTCTACCAGCGCGGTCGATACGGCGACCGACGCGAAGATCCGGGACGCTTTCCGCAAAGTGATCCCGGGCACGACCAAGATCATCATCTCGCAGCGAGTGTCCAGTGTGGAGGACGCTGACCGCATCCTGGTGCTCGATGGCGGCAAGATCAGCGGCTTTGATACGCATGAGCAGCTGCTGAAGACCAACGCGATCTATCGCGGCATCGCTGAGCTGCAAAGCCAGGGCGGCGGCGACTTTGACCAGGCATAAGGAGGGTGAGACAATGAAAGAACAAAATAACCGGAAAGCTTCGCTCTATGTGCTGAAGCGCCTGCTTTCCTATATGATCAAAAACTATCGCTTTTCTTTCCTTGTCGTGGTCGTCTGCATCATTATCGGTGCATTCGCGACCATGCAAGGCATGCTGTTCGTGCAGTCATTGGTGGACGATTATATCGTACCGCTGCTGAATGCGGAAGATCCGGATTTCACGCCGCTGGCACGCGCCCTTGCCGGCATCGTGATCTTTTATCTCATCGGCATCATCGCGTCTTATGCCTATAACCGGATCATGGTCAATGTGAGCCAGGGCACGATGCTGCGCTTTCGTGACGAGCTGTTCGCCAAGATGGAATCACTGCCGATCAAATATTTTGATACCCATGCGCATGGCGACATCATGTCGGTCTATACCAACGATGTCGATACGCTGCGGCAGCTGTTCAGCCAGAGCATCCCGCAGAACATCAATTCCGCTGCTACGCTGGCAGCCACGCTGATCTCCATGATCGTGCTGAATGTGCCGCTGACGATCGTCACGCTGCTCATGGCGCTGGTCATGTTAAAGGTCACGACCGTCTTCTCCGGATTGTCGGGAAAGTATTTCCAGAAACAGCAGGAGGATCTGGGCAACGTGGATGGCTACATTGAAGAAATGATGGATGGCCAGAAAGTCGTCAAAGTGTTCTGTCATGAAGAAGCAGCCATCGCAAACTTCAAGAAGCTGAATGATCAGCTGCGGGAAAGCGCGGATAAGGCCAACCGTTACGTCAACCTGCTCATGCCGATCAATGCCAACATCGGCAATCTGAGCTATGTGCTCTGTGTGGTCATCGGTTCGCTGCTGGCGCTGTATGGCGGCGCCGGCATGAGCGTCGGCACCGTCATCGCCTTTGTCGGCCTGAATAAGAACTTCACCCAGCCGATCACGCAGATCTCTCAGCAGATGAACTTCGTGGTCATGGGCGTCGCAGGCGCGCAGCGCGTGTTTGCCCTGCTGGATGAACAGCCCGAAACAGACAACGGATATGTCAAGCTGGTCAATGTCACTGAAGATCAGGATGGCACATTGCGCGAATCTGCGCAGCGCACCGGCATTTGGGCGTGGAAGCATCCGCATAAGGCCGAGGGCACCATCACGTATCAGCGGCTGGAAGGCGGCATCGTGTTTGATGGCGTAGACTTTGGCTATGAAGAAGACAAGATGGTCCTGCATGACATCCGGATGTATGCGCAGCCAGGGCAGAAGATCGCTCTGGTCGGTTCGACCGGTGCCGGCAAGACGACGATCACCAACCTGATCAACCGTTTCTATGATATCCAGGATGGCAAGATCCGGTATGACGGCATCAACATCAACAAGATCCGCAAACCGGATCTGCGTCGTTCGCTGGGCATCGTCCTGCAAGACACACATCTGTTTACCGGTACGGTGCTGGATAATATTCGTTATGGCAAGCTGGATGCCACGGATGAAGAATGTATCGATGCCGCAAAGCTGGCCAATGCGGACAGCTTCATCCGCCGGCTGCCGGATGGCTATCAGACCATGCTCAGCGGGGATGGTGCAAACCTGAGTCAGGGTCAGCGGCAGCTGCTGGCCATTGCCCGGGCGGCCGTGGCCGATCCGCCGGTGCTCATCCTGGATGAGGCCACCAGCTCCATCGATACGCATACCGAAGAGCTCGTTCAGGCGGGCATGGATGCGCTGATGAAGGGCAGGACGACCTTTGTCATCGCCCACCGTCTGTCTACCATCAAGAATGCTGACTGCATCATGGTCATGGAACAAGGCCGCATCATCGAACGCGGCAGCCACGATGACCTGATCGCGGCCAAGGGTAAATATTATCAGCTGTATACTGGCAATTTCGCAGAGTGAGCAGCGTGGGACAGATCATGTGGTCTGCCCCTTTTTTGTGGCGGCAGGCCGATGATATAATAAGGACATGAGAAAGCGGGGAAGAGAGATGAAAGAGGAAAGACAAGAACCGGTGAGCCTGCTGGTTTCGTTAGACGAAGGATATGTGCCGCAGCTGCGCGTGATGCTTGCTTCGGTGTATCTGAACGATCCTTTTCGGGATCATGAATTGCATCTGCTGCATCGTTCGCTGAGCGCAGTGAGCCTGGCCAGCATCGCTGAGTGCTGCGCGCGCTATGGCTTTCGCTTTTATCCGCATGCCGTAGCGGATGAGCTGTTTCAGGAAGCCCCGGTCACGGACCGCTATCCCAGAGAAATGTATTATCGTCTTATGGCAGGGGAGCTGCTTCCTCCGCAGCTGGAAAAAGTACTGTATCTGGATCCTGACATCCTGGTGATCAATCCGCTGACGCCGCTGTGGGATCTGGAATTGGGGGAGCATCTGTTTGCGGCCGCGGCCCATACGGGAAAGACCGAGCTGTCCAACAGCGTCAACCGGATCCGCCTGAAGGTCGATCATGATTATTTCAATTCCGGCGTCCTGCTCATGAACCTGAAAGCATGCCGTCAGCGCATCCGGCCTCAGGAGCTGTTCGCCTTTGTCCGCACGCATGAAAAAGAGCTGCTGTTCCCAGATCAGGATGTGCTCAACATGTGCTATGGCGATCATGTCCTGCAAGTGGAGGACGCTTTGTGGAATTATGACGCGCGCAATTACAGCAGCTACATGATGCGCAGCGGCGGCAGACAAGATCTGCAATGGGTGATGACACATACCGCCATCCTGCATTTCTGCGGCCGTGCCAAGCCGTGGCATCCGGGCTACCGCTATCGTTTCGGCATGCTGTATCGGCACTATATGCAGCTGAGCGAAAGATTGAGCGCCAGGCAGTCATGAGGGCTGCCTTTTTTCATCAGGATCGTTTAACTTTTGACGCTAAGCTGAATGAAGAGCGTCATGCGCGAAAGGAGGATCATGATGAAGAAACGAATGGAAAGATCATCTGCACAGAAAGTCATGCGCTAGATCGAAGATGACGCGCATGATCCGCGCATCATCGAAACGGTCTGGGGCGCGGGCTATCGGCTGAACGCAAAAGAAAAGTAGGAATAAGCAGTGTTAACGTTAAAGGAAAATGTCACCTATTGTGAAAAGGTGGACAAGTGATGATGAAGCAGCTTTCTTTTCAGCACAAAGATCATTTAGATTTCATATAGCTCATTTTGATCATTCGCGATACTTGATGACCTTTTCCTTCTATCTCTGACTACCGTGGCAGGATGACATAGCAGTATCTGAACTGTCGTTCAGCAGGCATGGATCAACCTGCCAGAGGTTCAGCAACGGCAAGATGCAAGGTCTACATCTCACCGTACAGAAAGTCATTTCGTTCAGAATAGGATGGTGACATCTCCCTTGACGAAAGGGGGCAAAATCGCTTAACGGCGATGCTTATTGACAAGTATACTTGACATATCTGGCGAATGTGCTATGCTGGATATGACAAGAAAACTTGGTAAATGGAGGGATATGTCATGGAAAAGGAAGAACTGCTGAAACGCGCGCAGGAAGATAATCGTGACGGAGATGAGCGGGAGAAGCTGATCATGGATAAGATCAGCCGCACTGCTGCACAGAGCGCGGCCGCGATCGTGCTGGTGATGAGCCTGCTCACTTATCTGGGCGCGGTGGACGGAGAGATCGTGATCGGCGGCCATCTCGTTTCGCTGAACGATGCGTTGATGCTGCCATTCAGCCTGTATATGCTGTTGTATCATGGACCGCAGGCCGTGTTGTTTCACCGGAAGCTGAGCCTGTGTCTGGCGCTGCTCTATGGCATCGCGCTGATCATCTGGATCGTCCGCCTGTGCACTGGGATCATGTAGGAGGGGAGAAGGATGGAAAAAGATGAATTGATGCGCCGTGCTCAGCATGATCATCGCAAAGGCGATGAGCGTGAACGCTGGCTGTAGCAGAAGGTGCTCCATGATGTGAGCGGAGTGACCACGCTGGCCATGCTCATCATCGGCCTGCTGTCTTGGTTCGGGGCGATCGGCGGACAGATCACGGTCTTTGGCGCGCCATTGCCCGCTGACCTGTTGTTCATCATGCTGGCCGGCATCTTTGCGATCATCTATGATGTCCTGATGTTCAGGCAGCATCGGACAAAGCGGCATCTGCTCTATGCTTTCTGCCTGCTGGTCATCCTGCTGATCGAGCTGTTGGAGAAACGATGACTTCTTTCCGAATCACATCATTGTCCGGCAATGACGCGGTACAATGGAAGCAGGAGGTGCAGCATGAACAAAGAGAAGAATCATGCGCTCATGATGCAGGAGCGCGAAGAGCTGGCGCTGTTTCATGGACGAGACAGGCTGGAGGTAGTGAGAGAGAACATGTAGCCGCTGGATGTGATCAGCGGGTTCCAGGTCCGTCCCGGCTTCTATGAGCTGAATGGGGCGACAGCCATGCCAAACGGCGTGAATTTCACGCTCGTCTCTCGCTCGGCAACGGCATGCGAGCTGCTGCTGTTTCATCGTCAGGGGCGAGAACCTTATGCACGCATCGCCATCCCGGAAAGCTATCGGGCAGGCAGCGTATGGTCGATCTTCGTCTTCGGCCTGAAGGCGGATAAGTTTGAATATGCCTATGCGCTGGAGGGACCCTATGATCCGCATCGGGGCCTGCTGTTTGACCGCAGCCGGTATCTGCTCGATCCGTATGCCCGGGCAGTCACCGGACAGAGCAAGTGGGGCGTGCAGCTGTCGGATGATTCGTTTTACAAGGCCCGGGTCGTCCATGATGATTTTGTCTGGAATGTGCCGCGTCAGAAGATGGCGCCATTGCAAGACTGCGTCATCTATGAGCTTCATGTGCGCGGCTTTACTCAGCATGAAAGCGCAGGCGTGACGCACCGCGGCACGTTTGCCGGCATCATGGAAAAGATCCCCTATCTTCAAGATCTGGGCATCAATGCCGTTGAGCTCATGCCGGTCTTTGAGTTTGACGAGACCCGCGGCATGCGGGAAGTGAACGGGGAGACGCTGCTGGATTACTGGGGCTACAACCCGGTCAGCTTCTTTGCGCCCAATACGAGCTACAGCGCGGAGATCGAATATAACCGGGAGGGAACGGAGCTGAAAAGGCTCATCCGCAGCCTGCATGATCACGGCATCCGGGTGATCTTCGATGTCGTCTTCAATCATACCGCAGAAGGGGATGAGCGCGGCCCGTTCTTCTCATTCAAAGGGATCGACAACAATGTATATTACATGCTCACGCCGGATGGAAAGTATTACAATTTCAGCGGCTGCGGCAATACGCTCAACTGCAATCATCCGATGGTTCGGGACCTGATCCTGAACTGTCTGCGCTATTGGACCGTCGCTTATCATGTAGATGGATTCCGCTTTGACCTGGCGTCGATCCTGGGAAGAGATGAGCAGGGCGCGCCGATGAACAATCCGCCTTTGCTGGAAAGCCTGGCTTATGATCCGATCTTGTCCGCATCTGATCTCATCGCGGAGGCATGGGATGCCGGCGGCTTGTATCAGGTCGGCTCCTTCCCCAACTGGAACCGCTGGTCGGAATGGAATGGCCGTTACCGCGATGATCTGCGCAGCTTCCTCAAGGGCGATGCGGGATTTGCCATGGCGGCAGCCATGCGCATCATCGGCTCCCCGGATCTGTATCCGCCGGATGAAAGAGCGAGCGCTTCGATCAACTTCATCACTTGCCATGATGGCTTCACCATGTATGATCTGTATGCATATAATACGAAACACAATGAGGGCAACGGGTGGAACAATACCGATGGTTCGGATGACAACCGCAGTTGGAACTGCGGAGCCGAAGGCGAAAGCGATGACCCGCAAGTATGCGCTTTGCGCCGGCAGATGATCCGCAATGCCATCACGGTGCTCATGTGCAGCAGAGGCACACCGATGTTTTTGGCCGGCGATGAGTTTTGCAATACGCAGTTTGGCAATAACAATGCCTATTGTCAGGATAATCTCATCTCCTGGCTGAACTGGGACATGCGCCGAAAACACGCAGACATGTATGCGTACTTCCGTTTTTTGATCCATTACCGTCATGCGCATCCGATCCTGCGAAAAGATACGGCGCCATGTTCAGCCGATCTCCCTTTTATCAGCCTGCATGGGACACTGCCGTGGAACAGTGACTATGATGCGCAGACCCGCGTCATCGGCGTGATGTATGCCGGCCGCAAGGAAGATGAAGATGACATCATCTATCTGGGCATCAACGCTTATTGGGAAAAGGTAGAGGTGCGTCTGCCCACGCTGATGGAGCCGCTGAGATGGAGCGTCGTCTGTGATACGGCACGCGCGGAGCCGCGCATCGGACAAAAAGAGATCCTGTATGAAGAGCGTTATGTGTTCCAGCCGCGCAGCGTCTGCATCTTTACGGCGAAACATGATATTTGCGCTTGACCGGCAGTAACTGCCGGCTGATATGATGAAAGGGAAAGGAGGGTGCGCATGAAAGAGAAAAATCTGAGCAAGATGATCAGCGCGCATCACGATCCGGAACTGTATGACATCATCAGCCGGTTCCTGAAACAAGATGTGCATGAGGCAGATCAGCTGAGCGTGACAGAGCGGCATCTGTGCGTGCTGTCCGCATTGATGGGCTGTCAGGGCAAAGAGGCATTCATGGCAGAGATGCATGAGGCCCTGGAAGATGGGGTCGATCCGATCGCCATCCGGGAAGCGGTGTATCAGGCTGCCGCTTACCTTGGACTGGGGCGCATCCTGCCGTTTCTGCATACAGCCGATGCGCTGATGCAGGAACATGGGCTCTCGCTGCCGCTGCCACCGCAGGGCACGACGAATGCCGATGACCGCTTTGAGAAAGGGCTGGATAAGCAAGTGCAGCTGTTTGGAGAAGGCATGCGCAAGCAGCAAAGCGAAGCGCCGCAGCCGCGCCGCAACATCTACCGCTGGCTGGCGGCCAATTGCTTCGGTGATTACTACACGCGCAATGGCTTGAATGACGCGCAGCGTGAGCTGGTCACATTCTGTCTGATCCTCGCGCAAGGCGGCTGCGAGAATCAGCTGCGCGGGCATACCGCCGGCAACTTGGGCGTGGGCAATGACGCGGCCAAGCTGTATGGCGCTGTGGAGCAGTGCATGACCTATATCGGTTATCCCCGCAGCCTGAACGTCATGAACATCATCGATGAGGTGGCAGGCAAGCTGGCCAAGCAATGACCAAAACTTCCGGAGCGTGAAAAACCTCCGGATTTTTTTCTGCCCGCGCGATATGGCATGATAGAGCTGATGCAAGAAAAGGGAGGAGAGGAAATGAGGAAGAAGATCATCTTTCTTGATGTCGATGGCACATTGACTGACTATGAAAAGCATATTCCTGCTTTTGCGGCAGAAGCCATCCGCAAGGCGCGGGCCAATGGCCATCGCGTATATTTGTGCACCGGCCGCAGCAGAGCAGAAATATATGATGAGATCTGAGCGATCGGCCTGGATGGCATGATCGGCGGCAATGGCTGTTATGCGGAAGATCATGGATAGGCGCTTTCGGCAGCACAATGCCGCGCTTTCGGGAAAAGGGCGATCCAGTGATCTGTCTCTATCAGCAGCGCAAAGGAAAGACAGGACAGAGCGTAGATCAGGTCTTCCCGCACATGATCTGGGGCGTATGTCTGTATCGGGATGATGCCAGCAAGATCAGCTTTATCCTGGAGGCGCCAGATGATGCCAGGCAGGCACCTGGGCGGCAAAGGAGAGCTGGCGCTGTCAATCTTGGTGTGCCTGGCACAGATAAGGGCACAGCGGTCAAACGGATGCTGGCAGCGATCAGCGGCAGCGTCGCGGATACCATCGCTTTCGGAGATGCAGCTGTGGATGTGCCGATGTTGCGCACATGCGCCATCAACGTGGCGATGGGCAGCGGCGGCGAACAAGCCAGGATGGCCGCTGCCCATGTGACGGATGATGTGGAGCGAGATGGCCTGGCCAAGGCCTTTGCGCATTTCGGACTGATATGAAAAAAGCCTGGGGTCAGGCTTTTTTCATGACGATGCATTTTTTCGGGCAAGCATCGGCGCACAGTCCGCATCCTACGCATTTCTGCTCATCGACTTGCCAGTGTTTGTTAGGCCGGCTGACCGTGATCGCCTGCTTCGGACATTTGCGGGCGCACAGCCCGCAGAACACGCAGTCGTCAGATGCCTGCGGCAGCTTGCGCTCTTGTTTGGGGTGGGTATATGTTTCGGTGTGCTTTTTGGTGTCTGGGGGCGTATAGCCTTGTTCCATGTACAGACATTTTTTGGGGCAGACATTTACGCAGCTGCCGCATTGCACGCAGTCAAAGCGGTCGATGGACCAGGTGCCGGCAGCGCGGTCAACGGCGATGGCGCGCGGCGGGCAGTTCTGAGCGCATAAGGTGCAGCTGATGCACTGATCGATATCGATGCGGATATGGCCGCGCATGCGCTGCGGGTAAATCGCCGGTTTCTCAGGGTAATTGACCGTGACCGGAGGCGAGGTCATATTTTTCAGCACTTCGCGTGTGAAGGAAAACAATTTGATCTTTCGCATGTGCTCACCTCTCTGTACAGCTGATGCAAGGATCGATGGTCAGGATGAGCAGGGCCACATCGCCCAGCTGACATCCTTTCAGCAGATCGAGCATCGGCGGGATATTGCTCGTGGTCGGGGTGCGCAGCCGGAAGCGGTCCAGAAATTTGGTGCCGTTTCCTTTCGTATAATAGATGGCTTCGCCGCGGGGCTGTTCAATGCGGATGAATGCTTCGCCTTTGGGCATGCCTTTGACCGGCACGCTGAGCTCGCCCTGGGGGATCTTGGAGATGATCTCCTCGATGAGCTCAAAGGATTGAAAGAGCTCGGCGATGCGCACTTTTACCCGGGCATAGGAGTCGCCTTCTACGGCGGTGATGGGGCCGAAGTTCAGCTCATCGTAGGCCGCATAGCCCGTCTCCCGGGCATCATAGTCGATGCCGCTGGCCCTCAGCATCGGGCCTACGGCGCCGGCGAGCAGCGCTTGTTCTTTGTCCAGATGACCGAGCCCGCGCAGCCGGGCGTTCACGCTGGCATCCTCCAGGAAGGTTTGGGCGATCGGGCGCAGTTCCTCGTTCATCGCTTTCATGGTGGAGCGGATCGCGCTGAGCATGTCTTCGTCCATGTCTTTGAGCACGCCGCCGACCTGGTTGACCGAGAAGATGATGCGGCCGCCGGTCGTCATGTCGAAGAGATCGAGCACTTTTTCCCGCAGGCGCCATGACTGCATGAACAGGCTCTCAAAGCCCAGGGCATCGGCGAGCAGGCCCAGCCACAGAAGGTGGGAGTGCACGCGGCTCATCTCCATCCACAGGGTGCGCAGGAACCGCGCCCTGCGCGGCACGTCGATGCCCATCATCTGCTCGATGCTCTGACAGTAGCCCAGGCCATGTCCGAAGCTGCAGATGCCGCAGACGCGTTCGGCCACATAGACATATTGCTTGAAGTCTCTGGTCTCGACCAGCTTTTCCAGCCCGCGGTGCACGAAGCCGATATTGGGGATGGCTTCGACGACGACTTCATCTTCCAGGACCAGATCGAGATGGATCGGCTCTGGCAGGACCGGGTGCTGCGGGCCAAAGGGAATGGTGCTGCGTTTTGCCATCATTTCACCCCTTTCTGCGCAAACGGCGTTTCGGTATCGATGCGATACAATTTGTGTTTATAATCCATCGTGATGCCTTTGATGCGCACGCCGAACAGCTCTGCCGCTTCGTTCTCTTGCAGGAAGGCGCAAGGATAGACCTGGGTGATGCTGACGATCGGCTCTTCTTTTTCCAGTTCCAGCCGCAGCGTATCCATGTCTGGTCCATTGACGAAGGTGTAGCTCAGCTCATAGCCATCTTCTGTGCGGACAGCGCACATCTGCGCGAAACGCCAGCCGTCCATCTTCTTGCGGACGACATTGG
This sequence comes from uncultured Solobacterium sp., assembly GCA_900543035.1. Taxonomy (GTDB): domain Bacteria; phylum Bacillota_I; class Bacilli_A; order Erysipelotrichales; family Erysipelotrichaceae; genus Merdibacter; species Merdibacter merdipullorum. Next base: position 16,772 of record UQPV01000020.1, on the reverse strand, counting down.
GGAAAAAGTCTTGTTTTTCGATGGGAATGATATGGTCACTCATCTTGACCGCCTTCTTTCTTTTTTTCTAGGATCTCGACTGCCTGCAATACTCCATCGATGATGGACTGGGGGCGGGCCGCGCAGCCTGGCACGTAGACATCGACCGGGATCACGGTATCGATGCCGCCCATGATGTTGTAACACTCCTTAAAGATGCCGCCGGTGCAGGCGCAGATGCCTACAGCTACCACGACCTTGGGATTTGGCATCTGGGAATAGATCTGTTTGACCACCTGCGCACTTTGGGCGTTTACGCCGCCGGTGATCAGCAGGATGTCTGCGTGAAAGGGATTGCCAGTGTTGATGATGCCGAAGCGTTCGATGTCATATTTGGGGGTGGTGCATGCCAGCACCTCGATGTCACAACCGTTGCAGCTGCTGGCATCATAATGCAGCATCCACGGCGATCTTTTCAATTTGTTCATGATGGTCACCTACCTGATGGACATGAGGATGAGGATGTTGATGCCGCCGGCCAGCAGCGTGATCAGCCAGCAGACATCCAGCACCTGTTTCCAGTTGAGCCGGGCGCATACGTTATCGATCAGGATCTCGATAAAGTAGACGAACAGCGTGAGCGCGATGGCGATCGGCCAGCTGAGGGGAGAAGCGTTGATGAAGAAGATGGCGACGATGCCCAGCAGCAGCATCTTCTCATAATATTCTCCGATCTCCATGACGGCGAGCGTCGGGCCGGACATCTCGGTCGTGATGCCCTTGACCATCTCCTGGTGGGCATGATGTGAGGTCGACAGGTCAAACGGGGACTTGCGCAGCTTGATGGCCATGATCAGGATGAAGCCGATGAACAGGCCGGGCATGAGCCAGATGGCGCTGGTCGGGCTGGCGATGATGTCTTCCACGCGGAATGAACCGGTGGAGAGATAGAAGCCGACCGCGATGAGCAGCGTCATCGGCTCATAAGACATCATCTGCAGCATCTCGCGGCTTGCGCCCATATTGGAAAAGGGGGAAGAGTCGCTGCAGGCGGCCAGGATCAGGAACATGTCGGCAGTCGACAGGATGAACAGCGACATCAGGATATCCGAGCCGAAGAACAGGATGCCGCCGGCGATGGCCAGAAAGGCCAGATAGCTCAGGTTGAGCAGCAGCTGCACGCTGTTCACGGCGATCATCTGTTTGGAAAACAGCTTGATCAGGTCATAGAAGGGCTGCAAGAGCTTTGGTCCCTTCCTGCCTTGCATGCGGGCGGTGATCTTGCGGTCCACGCCGTCCAGCAATGCGCCGGCAAACGGGGCGAGACACAGATACAGCAGCAGCGAAACGACTTTGATCATCATAACACACCTCCCAGCAGCAGCGCGAATATGACGATGAGCACACTGGCTGAAATGATCTCGGCGGGCTTCAGCAGCCGCCGTCTGCCCATCTGGAAACGCAGGTACCAGTTGGTCAGATAGAGCTTGCGCGGTTCGCCCAGGCTGCCGGTGTAATGCGTGTTGTCTCCCTCATTGATGCCGCACATGTAGATCGGCACATATTCCCGGTGCGTGGAGCGGGAGATCAGGAACATGACTGCAGGGACGATGAGCACGCTGAACACCATGATGACCATGGTCGTCAGTTCGCTCATCGAGAGCACTTCGGTCGTTTGGCCAAACAGCGTGAGCACGATCGGGTTGACGATCTGCCGAGCCAGCTCCGGAAACAGCAGGCAGAGCAGGATCATGATCGCGCCCAGGACGTGCATCGAGAAATACTCGCTCTTGCGGGTCAGGTCTTTTTCCGGGTTGCGCGGCTGATGCATGGCGATGAGCTTGCCCAGCCACTTGGTCCAGTAAAACATCGTCGTCGCGCTGCCGAAGGCGATGAAGATGACGAGGATGACATTGCCGGAATCCACGAATGATTTCAGGGCGACCCATTTGCTGATGAGCATGCCGAAGGGGGCCAGATACATGCCGGCGATGCCGATGCCCATGATATATGCCAGCCGCGGCAGCCGCAGGATCAGCCCGTGCATGTGTTCGATATCGCGGGAACCGATGCTGTTTTCCGTGGCGCCCACGGCTTCAAACAACATCGACTTACTGACGGAATGGAAGATCATGAGCAGGATGGCAGCCCATACGGTCTCTTCCACGCCGATGCCGGCGCAGGCGACGATCAGTCCCAGATTGGAGACGGTGGAAAAGGCGAGCACCTTCTTGGCGTCGTTCTGGGCGATCGCCATCATGCTGGCGGCGATGAAGGTGAAGCCGCCGATGAAGGCCACCATCGCACCGGTCAGCGTGCCATATAATGCGGGGGAAAGGCGGATGAGCAGGTAAACGCCTGCCTTGACCATCGTGGCGCTGTGCAGCAGCGCAGAGGATGGGGTAGGCGCCACCATCGCTCCATACAGCCAGGTGGAAAACGGCAGCTGCGCCGACTTGGTGAGGCCGGCCAGGGCCAGACAGGCGATGATGAACTGATTGCCGCTGTCGATGACATCGCTGAGCTGCACGCTGTGGCGGTTGAGCGCGCAAAGCCAGATTGCCACGGCAAAGCCCAGTCCGCCCAGCAGGTTCATCCACAGCGCGCGGAAGCTGTTGTCCACTGCCTCCTGCGTGCGGGTATAGCCGATCAGGATGAAGGAGATCACGCTGGTGATCTCCCAGAAGAAATAGATCCAGATCAGGTTGGAGGAGAGCACGAGAGCGAACATCGCCGACATGAAGACAAACAGCATCGACAGGAAAAGCGAGCTGCGGTCCGTATATTCACGGTGATGCTGGTGATAGCTCTTCATGTAGCCGCTCGCGTATACGGCGATCAGTCCGCCGACCACGGCGCAGATGACGCACATCAGCAGCGCGAGCGCATCGACCTGCGTATGGGTGGATTCCACCAGCGGGATCGTCTGCTCCACCCACAGCATCAATGCGGTCTGGGCGATGGAGAACAGCGCGATCCATCTTTTCCGGTGGATGAAACACTGATAGATGATGAACAGCATCAGCGCGATCTCCACCGTCTGCATCAGATGGTCGAGGGCGGATGTCCTGGTATACAGGTTCCATGTCGCTTGATCGTCCACCAGCCACATCGCGATGATGGCAGCCGTGCATGCCAGGATCAGGAAGACAGAGACGTAGATGATCAGGCTGCGAATCTTTTCCTTTTTGCAGATCAAGATCAGGATGGCGCTGAGCAGCGGCATCAGGATCAAAGCGGGTATCAGGGTCATATTCACACCTTCCATTCATGTAATCAATATCCAAAGTTAATTATAGCGCTAAATGAAAGAGGTTTCCATTCAATTTTTCGGCTTTCAGGAGTATAATACAGTCATGCATGAATTGGAGATCACACAACATATATTAGCAGACAGCATCCGGGAGGCAGAGCGTCATGGCGCGAAGGCCATCCGGGAGATCAGGCTGGCCATCGGCCCGTTTTCAGGCTTCGTCCCCGAGTGCATCCAGATGTACATGGATGTGCTGGCAGAAGGGACGATCGCGCAGGGGGCGCGCATCAAGACGCGGATCATCCCGCTTCGCGTCCTTTGCCAAGACTGCGGGGAAACTTCGCAGATCGATCGGACACATATCGAATGTCCGCACTGCCATGGCCTGAACCTGAAACGGCTGTCTGGAAATGAATGCATGATCGAGAGTCTGGAGGTTGATTGAAGTGGAGATCAAGGTCTATCATCAGATCATGGACTGGAACGAAGATGTGTCTGCGCAGGTGAAGCAGACGCTGAAGGCGCATCACACGCTGCTGGTCAACGTCATGGGATCGCCGGGAGCGGGCAAGACCAGCCTGATCACGGCGCTGATCGCGCGGCTGCGCGATACATTCAGGATCGGGGTGATCGAAGGAGACATCACGACATCTTATGACGCGCAGGCCATCGCAAAGCTGGGCATCCCCAGCGTGGAGCTCAATACGGACGGCGCCTGCCACATCGAGGCGATGAGCATCCAGAAGATCCTTCCGGAATTCAGCCTGGATGCGCTCGATGTCCTCTTTGTGGAAAACATCGGCAATCTCGTCTGTCCGGCTGAATTTGACATCGGGGAGAATCTGCGCATCACCATCCTGAGCGTGCCGGAAGGCGATGACAAGGTGGAGAAATACCCGCTGATGTTCACCGAGACGGACTGTCTCGTCCTCAACAAGGCGGATGTGCTGCCTTATTTTGATTTTGATCTGGAACGGGTCAAGGAGAACTATCACGGCGTGAATCCGGGCGCGCCGCTCTTTGCGGTGAGCGCCAGAAGCGAAGAAGGCCTGGATGCACTCTGTGCGCATCTGCGCGAACGCTTTGTTCAGCTGCTGGATGAAACACGTTGAGATCAGCGCTTACGGCATCGTGCAAGGGGTGGGCTTCCGCCCCTTTGTCCATCGTCTGGCCAAGCAGTGCGCGTTGAGCGGCAGCGTGTGCAACAGCGGCAGCGGCGCGCTCATCCACGTTCAGGGCGAAGAGGAGGACATCTCTGGTTTCCTGAAGCGGCTGGAAGAGGAAGCGCCGCCGCTTTGCCGCATCGAAACGCTGGAATGCCGTGAGCTGCCCTGTGTGCAGATGAGCGGCTTTCAGATCCTGGAAAGCAGCGCAGGAGAGCGAAACACCATGATCTCCCCGGATATCGCACCTTGCGCGGACTGTCTGCGCGAGCTGGATGATCCTGCGAACCGCCGTTACCGCTATCCTTTCATCAACTGCACCAACTGCGGGCCGCGTTATTCGATCATCACGGATATCCCGTATGACCGCTGTCATACGACCATGAGCGAGTTTGAGATGTGCGCGGACTGCGCAAAGGAATATGGCGATCCCATGGACCGCCGCTATCATGCCCAGCCCGATGCCTGCGCGGCATGCGGGCCAAAGCTGATCTATCATGGTCAGAGCGAAGCCAGCGGCGAAGCGGCCTTGCGTGCGGCCTTGCGTGATCTGAAAGCAGGCAGGATCGTGGCGGTGAAAGGCGTAGGCGGCATCCATCTCGCTGTCGATGCCTGTAACAAAGCGGCGGTGATGCGGCTTCGCGCGCGTAAGCAGCGGGAAGCCAAGCCCTTTGCCGTGATGACAGACAGTGTCAGGACGGCGCGGTATTTTGCCTCGGTGAGCGAGGAAGAGGAGAAGCTGCTCACCAGCAGGCAGCGGCCGATCGTCCTGTGCCGCAAGCATCGGCGCGATGCGTTCTTAGAGCTGTCGGAAAATCAGGATATCGGCCTGTTTCTGCCATACAGCCCGCTGCATGTCCTGCTGGCACAGGAATGTTCGGCCATGGTGATGACCAGCGCTAACCGCAGCGATGCCCCGGTGCTCATCGATAATGAAGCGGCGCTGCAAGCGCTGGATGGCATCGCAGACAGCTTTCTGCTGCATGATCGCCGCATCGCAAACCGCTGTGATGATTCGCTGGTGCGCTGCGTGGACGGCAGAGCTTACTTCCTGCGTCGCAGCCGGGGATATGCCCCTGCGCCGCTGATGATGCATGCGGCGTGCAGCGGCATACTGGCGCTTGGCGCGCATGAGAAGGGATCCTTTGCCCTGGGCAAGGGACATCACGCGCTGCTGAGCCCTTATATCGGCAATATGGAAAACTGGGAGACGATGCAGCATTATCGGCATACGCTGCAAACCTATGCACGGCTCTTTGATGTGCGGCCGAAGCTGGCGGTCTGCGATCTGCATCCGGATTATGCCTCCACGCAGCTGGCCCGCTCGCTGGATCTGCCGCTTCTGCAAGTGCAGCATCATCATGCGCATATGGCTTCCTGCATGGCCGAGCATCATCTGCGCGGCCCGGCATTCGGCATCATCTGGGATGGGACCGGACTGGGCGAGGACGGCACGCTGTGGGGCGCAGAATGTCTGCGCGGAGGATATCAGGAGGTCAGACGGGTCGGGTCGATCCGCCCGATCTTGCTGGCAGGCGGAGAACGCGCCATCCATGAGATCGGCCGCATCGCTGCTGCGCTCTGTCATGACGCCGGCATCCCTTCGAAAGGGCACGAGAAGATCGACGCGCTGCTGGCAAAGGAACATCTGTGCGTGCGCAGCACCGGCATGGGACGGCTGTTCGACGGCGTATACGCGCTGCTTGCGCATGCGGATCATCAGGCTTATGATGCCCAGGCGCCGATGCTGCTGGAAAGCATGGCCGATCCTTCAGAGACGACGGCCTACCCGCTCGTCATCGAGGAACGAGACGGCGTGCGGGTCTTTGACTGGCGCACGATGATCCGCGCGCTGATGCAAGATCAGGAAGCGGGGGTCTCGCATGAGCGCATCGCGGCCAGGTTCATGAATACGCTGTGCGCGATGGCGCTGGATCAATGCCGAGCGCTCAACCCTGAGCATCTCCCCGTCGTGCTCAGCGGCGGCAGCTTTTTGAATCTGTGGCTGCTGCAGAAGATCAGGGATGCGCTGCAGAAGGAAGGGTATGCCGTATACTGGCATCAGCACACCTCCTGCAGCGATGAAGGCATCGCCCTGGGACAGCTGGCGATCGCCATGGAAAGGATGTGAGAAACATGTGTCTGGCCATTCCGCTGAAAGTCATCGAGATCGATGGAAAATATGCGCTTGGAGAAGCCGGCGGGCTGACACAGCAATTCCGGATCGATTTTCTCCCAAAGGCAATGATCGGTGATCATGTGATGGTCCACGCCGGCTTTGGCATCGAGATCATCGACGAACAAGAGGCAGAAAAGACGCAAGCGCTGTATGAGGAGATATTCCATGCGGTTTCAGATTGATCCGGACGTTCCGGCGATGACGCTGATGGAGATCTGCGGCAGCCATACGATGGCCATTGCCAGACACGGCATCCGCCAATGCCTTCCCCCGCAGGTCAAGCTGATCAGCGGTCCGGGCTGTCCGGTCTGTGTGACGCCGGGAGGCGCCATCGATGCCGCGATGGCGCTTTCCATGCGTCCGGATGTCATCATCTGCAGCTACGGGGACATGCTGCGGGTGCCGGGATCCGCGCAGGACACGCTGCTGAAGCGCAGAGGAAAAGGCGGCGATGTCCGCATCTGCCTGTCTGTAAGCGACGCCATCCGCATCGCGCAGGCACATCCGCATCAGCAGGTCGTGTTTCTCGGCGTCGGCTTCGAGACCACAGCGCCAGGCACGGCGGCAGCCATCCTGGAGGCAGAGGAGCTCGGGCTGGATAACTTTTCCGTGCTCAGCCTGCTGAGAAAGAGCGAGCCGGCCATCCGTGCCATCGTGCATGAACCAGGCTGCGCCATCGACGGCTTCCTTTGTCCCGGCCATGTGGCCGCCATCATCGGCGAACAGGGGTTTCGGTTTTTAAAGGAAGAGTGTCATCGCAGCGGGGTCATCTGCGGCTTTGAGCCGGAAGACATCCTCTATGCACTCAGCCAGCTGATCGACGCAGTGTCATGCGGCCGGGTGATCCTGGAAAACGCCTATGCCAGGCTGGTGCGCCCGCAGGGCAACATCACCGCCATGGCATTGATGGATCAAGTGTTTGAACCAGAGGACGCGCTGTGGCGCGGACTGGGCGTGATCGCGCAAAGCGGCATGAAGATCAAGGCGAGATATGCCGCGTGGGATGCCCGCGTCAAGTTTCACCTTCCCCCATTCGCGGATCATGAACCGCCCGGCTGCTGCTGCGCACAGGTCATCAGCGGGAAGATGGCTCCGCGGGAATGTCCGTTATTTCGACAGACATGCACGCCGCAGACACCGGTCGGCCCGTGCATGGTCTCCGCTGAAGGAAGCTGCGCGGCTGCCTGGCTGTATGGCAGCGAATGAGCAGAGAAAGGAGAAAAGGATCATCATGGATGAACGAATCACACTGGATCATGGCAGCGGCGGACAGCTGAGCGCCGAATTGATCGAAAGGCATATCCTGAAGGCATTTCCAGCCGATGCCCTGCATGAGCTGCGCGATGGGGCCATCGTGCCTGCCGGCACACAGCCGCTGGTGATGTCCACCGACAGCTTCGTGGTCAGCCCATGGCGCTTTCCCGGCGGCGATATCGGTAAGCTGGCGGTCTGCGGCACCGTGAACGATCTCTTGATGAGCGGCGGCATCCCGGCTTATCTGACCTTTTCGCTGATCCTGGAAGAAGGCTTCGCCATCGCCGATCTGGATGCGGTGCTGGCCTCTGCGGCCGACTGCGCAGCACGATGCGGCGTGAGCATCGTCACTGGCGATACGAAAGTCGTGGAAAAAGGAAAAGGAGATCAGATCTACATCAATACGGCCGGCGTCGGGTTCTTGAAGAAAAAGACAGATTATGCTTACCAGCCGGGAGATCAGGTCATCCTTTCCGGCAGCGTCGGCCGCCATGGGGCAGCGGTGTTCATGGCCAGGGAAGATATCCGCCTGCAGGGAGAGCTGCGCAGCGATTGTGCCCCATTGTGCGAAGAGGCCAGAGCCGCCATGGAAACCGAGGGATTGCGCATCATGCGGGATCCGACCAGAGGCGGACTGGCCACGACATGCACAGAGCTCGTCGAACATACGAAATGGGGCATGGAGCTGGATGAGCGAGCCATCCCTGTCGATGCGGATGTGCAGGCGCTCTGTGACCTGCTCGGCTTTGATCCGCTCTATCTTGCCTGTGAGGGACGCATGATCGCCATCGTCAGCCAGGCACACAGCGCACAGCTGCTGGAAAAGCTGGGAAAAGACGCCCGCATCATCGGCACGATCAGTGACGATCATCCAGGCACGGTATTGATGAAGACCAGGCTGGGCACCACGAGGTGGCTGCGCAAGCTGAGCGGCCAGCCGCTGCCGCGCATCTGTTAAAAAAGGATCACGGTGAAGTGATCCTCAAGCATGGTCGGTTTCCAGACGGGTGATGATGGCCTGCATATCGGCGCAGAATCGTGCGGCATCAAATGAAGAGACAGGCAGTCTGCCGCGCAGGATGATGTCTTCGCACTGTTTCAGCGCGCAAAAGAGATCGTCATTGACCACCACACAGTCATAGGCGGAAAGGTGCGTGCTCTCTTCCATCGCGGTGCGCAGCCGCCGCAGCAGCGTATCGAAGGACTCGCTTCCGCGCGCGTTCAGCCTGTGGTACAACGCATCAGCCTCTGCCGCCACGAAGATGCCGCAGATCTCCTCTCGGGGAAGCGCGCTGTGTTCCAGGATCTGGAAGAAGCCATGATAATCGATCTCCGCGATGGCTTGTTTTCCTTCGGCCAGGATCCGGCGCACCTCGCTCTTCGGCGTGCCATACCAGCGGCCTAAGTAGCAGTTGCATTCCAGAAACGCGCCGGCTTTGCGCATGGCGAGGAAATCCTCCTCGCTCAGGTATGTATAGTGATCGGTTTCGTTCCTGCGGGGACGAGTGGTACAGGAGCGGATGACCTCCAGGCAGTCATGCCGCGCGGCGAGCATCTGGGTGAGCATTCCTTTACCCGCTCCGGAAAAGCCGGAGATGACGATGAGCTTTCGATTCATGGCAGTCTCCTTTCCTGATGTTGTCATTGTAGCCGATTTCATGAAAAAAGCTGTCGGCTGATGTCCATGGCAGATGTTTCGACCATCATATCAGCGCGCCGCTGCATTGTCAATCGATATTTTTTGACTTATCTGCCTTACTTCTGTATAATATGTCTGTCTATCCTGCTGAGCATACCGAGCAAACAGACATATCCTGCCCTCTTGTGAAATGGACATAACAGGTCTCTTCTAATTGGGAACTGAAGCTCATCCCTTTTGGCAAAATGGGAAAGCTTTTATGTTGATATGCTGTTATCTAGGCACATCTTTCACATCCTTCTCCTCATAGTTAAATGGATATAACAAGTCCCTCCTAAGGATTAGTTGTAGGTTCGATTCCTACTGAGGAGGCCATTGAAAATTACCAAAAATCCTTTATGTATAAGGCTTTTTGGTTTTTTTATTTATTATAAAAATATGTAACTAAAAGGCACGGTCAAATATGATCTGTGCCTTTAAATATGATAAATGATCATCAATGAATGAGCATACAGATCATATCAAAGGTATGACATCTTTTTAGCTTCTGCAGCTCTCACTTAGGTCCTATCCTGTTTTGGTCTTTATGATCATTGCTCTATATATAATCGGTAAGCCCCTCTTTCTTGGTCATGACATACAGTGATATCATTTATCGGTTTATATATATATATATATATGTGTGTGTAGATTTATGATATTCTATCATTAGAAGACAGCCGGGCAAAACAGGATGGTCGTTATGGAAGGCATATTGATGATTTTCCCCTATTTTTTTTGATTTCACCAACAGATTGCTAAGTGATTGGAGATATGATGCCGCTGATGGACGTACCAATTGCGTCATATATGGTCAAAAACACCAGTTAAATGAAATGACATTTGTTTTGCAAAAAATATAAGGAGTGGAGGAGCGATGAGAAATAAGATTATCGTCCTGATCGTGATTCTTCTTTGCTGCGCAATGAACGGCTGTGTTAGAACAAATCCGCTCGATTTAACGAGATATCATGTGATGGAAGTTAAAATGACTTCAGAACAAGGAATCAAAGAGGTCATCTGTGATAAAGAAGACATTGTTGGACTAAATGAACTTTTGCATCGATTAGATCTCAAGGCGGTTTCAGCGGACATTGGAAATGGGTGGCAGGTTTCTTGCACCTTATCCAATGAGGAGACGTCGCTCAATCTGTCTGTATTGGATGATCATATTGAGATCGGAGGTCGTTGTTATCAGATTCCTCGTGATGGCGATCGGATAAAACTAGTCAGCTATTTTGATCATATGTTCAAGGAGGAAAAGTGAGAAGAACATAATATTTATTTGTATAATAGAAAAAAAACACAATATATGTTGATATTTTGTAGTATTATGGTATTCTGAATATAAAGGTGAGAGGAGCTAGCGTGATGAGGAAAAAAAGATCAACGGCATTTATGCAAATTGACTCGATCAGTTTCAATTCTCTCACGCGAAAGATAAATCTTCATCTGATCCTATTCATCGGCTTTATTGCGCTTCTTCGATTGTATACAGAGGGTACAGCTCTATTCGAAGACATCGTTTTTAAGATACCAGAAGGAGGGAGCAACCTTCTGGTGTTTCTGCTGTATCTTACTTTAAAAGGGGTATATCTAGTTTCTCAAGTCAATGATCTAATGTCAATTGAAAACTTGATGATAATCAGAAAAAGCAAACAGAGTTATCATAGGAAGCTGTTGATCAGGATATTCATCAGCAGCTTGTTGTTATCCGTGATCCTTCTTGTGGCTGCGGGAGTGAATAAAGCGACCATAGGCTATGGTTTATGGACCATGGCTATAGATAATATAGTATTTTTAATATTTATACATATGGGAATCAGGAAAAACGGAAGCATTGTATTGCTTTATGTATGCTTATCCTTTCTGATCAAAAGTTTGTGCTTTTATCTATGAGTGATGATGACCATTAGTGATTTGAGGTGTTGATCGATGTCTAAAACTGGCGCAGTGCTTTCGCTGTTTAAATCAAAAAATAAACTGGAGTGTGTGATCATGGGCATCATGATCATCTGTCTTGGTGCATATCTGTCGATCAGTTATGCAGGTACGGTCTATCCGCAAATGGATGCCACTGTATTTCCAAGCCCGGCACTGATGTATTTTTACAAAGTGCACGAAATAGGGCAGAATTTTTGGATATTTATCTGCATACTGGTCATCCTGCCGAATTTAGAGTCATCTAAATATTTGGATCGCAGGGTCTCCGGATTCAACCATTTTATGATACAGCGAATAGGAAAAAGAAAGACTTGCTTGTTTTCTTTCGGTAAAAATATCGTTAAATCATTTCTGTTCGTGTTGTTCTTAGAAATCTTTTTGTTGTTAGTGATCCACTTTACTTGCGGACCGATCAATTTTATTCATATGGAAATGGTTGAAACCGGCTATTTTTATGCGCCGCAAGGCTTTGTAAGCAACGAGTTTTTGAACCTTCTCATTTATCTGTTATCCGTTTCGTTTGCTTATGCGGTGCTTTCTTCATTTATTTTCGCTATTCAGCTGTTTATAAAGAATAAATATGTGTATTATGCTTCGGGTTTGATCGTGGGGATCGTATTGTATATCGGTCCGGTCATGTTGCGGCATGTTTTGCCGCAGGTGCCGATCCTGGAGAATCTTTTTCACGCATTATGCATCAGCAATATCATTGAACTGGGGGTCACGGTACAGTCAAATGGAGTATCCATCCTTAGCTATCTGGTCACGATATTGATCTATTCTGGTCTGACTTTGATTTTGGTCAGATCGTTGGAAAGACGATAGAATTGGGGAGATCAGGTGATGATAAAGGCCTATATCAGATCAGAATATAGATATCTGCTTTTCTTTTTGGTATTGATCATGTTGACGCCTCTTTTTACAGGGGGAATCACTGACATTATCAATGGGTTTATCGTGAGTCACTATCCGTGCATCATGTTGAACAATATTTACATTTTGATCATTTATAAACGAATTCATTTTTTCCGGAAATTGAAGGACATCGTCATCCCGAGAACGGGGAATAAACGGTTCTATATCCGGAATGCGGTATATTCGATTTGTTCATTATTCATTTATGCCGCGGTGCTTTTCTTGTTCTTTGGTAATGTGTATATCATCGAAACGGCAGAAATGGCTGCGGTGTTCATCGCTTTTTGCGCAGAAAGCCTGCTTCTGTTTGCGTTAATGGAAGCGCTGATTTATTTACAACTGTTATTCGATAGAAACATCGTATTTGTCGCGCTTGCCGCCTTGGCAAACCTGTATTTTCATTATGTGATCATTTTGCAATATTATTAGGGGTAAAACAGCTGGTTATAGGAGGATGTATGGTTAAGATATCTGATTTATCAAAGAAGTTTAAACAAAATGTCGTTTTTGCACATCTGAATCTGGAAATTGAAGATGGTGAGCTGATTCATCTTGCCGGGATCAATGGCTCGGGCAAATCGACATTGTTCAAGATGATCTGCGGAATAGAAGAACCGGATTCTGGAAAGATCATGCTTAAATCTGGTGCTCAGATCGGCGCGTTGATCGAGAATCCATCGTATATCGAAAATGAGAACATATTGTATAATTTGAAGTTTCTTGCTAACCTCAACGGAAACTATCATGAGGAATATGTTCAAGAGCTTTGCAAGATGTTTGAGCTGGATCTTTATTCCAAGACACATTTGAAAAATTATTCGCTGGGCATGAGGCAAAAGGTAGGGATTATTCAATCAGTCATGGAAGATCAGGATCTGATCTTGCTTGATGAACCGGTACGCGGCCTGGATGATCGAGCAGTCATTACATTTACGAAACTGGTGAAGGATCTGCATGAAAAGGGAAAGACCATCGTGATCGCTTCTCATGATGAAATTACGGGATTGGAATTTACCAGAAAACTGCGGATCGAAAATCATTTGATCATTTAAGCAGGAATTGATCAGGCTGCAGAAAAGTTTCATTCGCGAATGGCGTCATCTTTTATACAGGAATGATGTATTCGATGCAATACAGATCAGGCTATGACATCGATCATTGCAGGATCTTTTATCGCTTGTAAAAGAGAATGATGAAATGATCCAAGAGATGTACAGGCTGACCATTATTGGCATCATTAAAGCAAAAGTTATTTATCGAATAGAGAAATATATAATATATATTGATATTTTAGTATGGGGGGGTATATTGAATATAGAGATGAGAGGAGACAGCGTGATGAGGAAAAAAAGACTAACGACATTTATGCGAATTGCCTTGATCAATTCGGGGTCCTTGATATAACGATAAGAAAAAGACAGCAAAGGATATACATCCCCTGCGACAGCAGCGGAGCAAGCAAACAGCTATAGCGAGCCTATATATTCCATAGGTGCGCTGAAGGATAGAGACGATTTAAGGAATATTGCGGCCATCAGCAGTGTGGTCATTGATCATCTTGTGATAATATCTCGTTGATTTAAGCAAAGATTGATTATTCAAATACAGTGTCTGTCTTTGCTTCAAGGAAAAAAGTCGCTGCACATATTTCTGCGCTTAAACCATATTCTGATCAGGTGAATGGACTGCTTAGATCGTCTCGTCGAATTTTTTTGATCAATGGAACAAAGATTTTTCATATAAGTAGGAGAAGCCATATGAAGAGCAAGATGATCATCATATCAATCTGCATAGCCTTTTTTGTGCTGGGATTGGTCTTTTTGCCAGGAATCGTGTATGATCTGCCTTTTTTTGAGCCGATCGATTTCAGCCAATTTAAATATACTTGTTGTGCCGGAAGACGCATATCAGAGAATCAGGAATATGCGGCTTATGGAGAGATTTATCAAGTAAGAGAAGGTTTTGAGGACGCATATATTTATGTTGTTATTTGTCATCGCGATGAAGAAGGATGTATGGAATTCGGATGCCCGAAGGAAGGAAAACGTCCGATATTTTACGAGAGAGTAAAAAAAGATGAAGTCATCAATGTCATGGTTGACGGTGAACAAAAACCATTTTATCTGGAAATGAAATGGGTGGATGATGATCACATCTTTATCCATGACAGAGTGGTAGATATTTCAGAGGGGTATGATTATCGCAACGACACAGATTCCTGAATCCGGTTTGGATATTCGAGCTTTGCTCAGATCACCGATTTAGATTTCGAAAAAGTGTTTCTCAATAAAAAAATGATACGCGCCCTGTGTGCTTGACAGGGTGCATATCATTTTTATGCACGCATTTCCAATTTATTTTTTGTTTTTCAGCAGTTTCTTGATAGAAGGCAGAAGCTTATTTGCTGCAGCATACATGATTTTGTGAATAGGCAGATCAAACTCACCAATATACTCTCGTATAACAGGATTGAAATTCGATTTGAATTGAGATAATCCATCTTTGAAGTCTCCGTCAATTCCGCCCATTGTCACAAATTCATATCCATGAGAAAAGGCATATTCAAACTGTGTCAAATACAACAAATACTGTGGCCGAAAGTTCATAAAATCATCATTGCTTCCCGCATACAGCATCTCGCACTCTTTGCCATAGCCGATCATGATCCCACCGGCAATGGCCGTTCGGCCCGGATATTTTTCACATACGGTTTTGATCGAGTCAATTTCCTCATTCGTCTGAAGAAGCTCATGTTCTTTCTTCTTGTTCGGTCTTTCAGCAATGATGTCTTCTAATTGTTTCTTTTTTTCAAGCAGCGTTTGCATTTTCTGCTTTGGATCTACATAAGCCAGAAATAAATGCGCATTTTTTGGATATGTGCGCAAAAGCAGCTCAAAATAATCTTTCCCGCGTAAATGCACTTGCTTTCTCTCCTCAGTCATGTGCATGATTTGCGCAAATTCATCTAAGCCCTGTACGCCGGCTTCTTCAACCACGACATTTTTCTTCTGCGCTTTTTTGATCGAACGCAAGGTAGAGCTCGGTAAATGCTCTTTCAACTCACATGGATATAATCCCATATGAAATCTAGGCTGTATGGTCTCTTCGATATATGTAGTGAATCCTTTGTGGATGCCTCCGATCGCTTTTATGTCAGCGAGTATGGACTGTGTATCTGTATGAGCATTCAACACTTCTTTATGCAAAGAAAGTTCACGGATGACGATGCCTGGATCAAATTTGATGAACACACAATGCTTTTGTTTTGCCAGCTTTTTCAGGTTTTCAAAAAAGAAATTGAATAACTCTTTATTCGTATAGTCCAGTATCGGCCCTTTGGGCAGATAAAACATCGTAAAAGAAAACGGCAATGGTTTGATCAAGATCAACCCGGTGGCTGCTAGCTTGTTCTTATCATAAACGCCAGCATAGACATGATCCCAGTTGTTTTTTACTTTTGCCCAATCATAGCTTTGAAGCAAATTGCAAAGTTGATGGCTTTGTACAAACTGCTCATATTCTTCTTTGGGAATATCCGTTTTAAAACGATATTCGTTCATCATTCAAAAGCCTCCAATCCTATCCCATCAGAATTATGCTGTATCAATTATCCAAGATGCGGCTTGATTCATATCAAACCGTAATTATTTTGGATAACCTTAAACAAATCCCAAAATTATAATATGATTATACAATCAATTTGTCAAATACACCGTTTTTATCAGCTGGAACTTATCTTGATTCGAGGGTTTAGTCATACCAAAGTGATATTTGCTGAAAAGGAGGGATGATGATCATCATGTAGAAATTACGCAGATACGGTTATGCACGCTTAGTTTTCGCGCTTGATTTATTTTGTTTTTAGTTTTGGACGTTTGATCCACAATAAGAAAAGGACGATTTATCAACTGTTAAAACGTCCTTCTTGTCATATTTACGGCACAAATGCGCCTGAATATTTCGCATCATTTGCAGAATTCTCTGAACTTTATTGGAAATATTCTGTGTTCTCATCATCATTTTCGGCAGGGATCAAAATAGCATTGCATAGTACTGTTCCCGAATTAAAGAAAAAGATGATGATGATCGGATATAAGAGAAAGAGAACAGGAGAGATGAGCAACAATAGCGTATAGAAGCTATTCCATACTGTCGTTCCAGTAATCATGATGAACATAAATGCGATCAACAGCTGAATCATTAAAGTGGTACCCGTAAGGAGGACAGCACCTTGACAGTGCTGACACCTTTCAGGTGCCACTTTTCCTATGGTGCTGAAGTGTTGATATGGCAAAGATATATACCGATGAAGAGATCAGATATCTCCGCGAAAATCCTAATGTACGCACGATAAGGCATGATCGGCTGAGCCTTACCTATGAATTTCGTTGTCATCTTTATGACGCC